>JAGAKC010000481.1 GCA_017848155.1 Oscillospiraceae bacterium
AACTGCACACCTTTTTCTTCAAGATGCTTTATGACCTCGCACTTAAGCTCGTAGCCTGCGTGGTCAGAACCAATAGCTATCATTGTAATTCCTCTTTCAGAAAGTATTCCCCAAAAGGGTCATATACTATTATACTACTTTTTCAGATACAGGTCAAGGGGTTTTTCAATTTCTCCCACTTCTATCCACCTGTAATTCCACCGTAGGTGCGCAGCGTGTCCTCTGCGACCTCTCTCGCAGTGCGTCGGGAATCCATTGCGAGCTTACGGATATGGCGCTCCGCCTGCTCCTCGGTGAAATTAAGATACTGGATAAGACAGCATTTCGCACGGTTTATCAGCTTATAATCGTCCAGCTTCTGCGTGAGCTTCGTATTCTCATCCTGAAGCCTGCGCATATTCTCCTTTGCAAGCACTGCCATCCTGACGCTCTGCACCAGAGCCGCCTTTGTGAATGGCCTTGCCAGCACGAATGCTCCCGTGAAATTTATCCTCGTCTGCACCTCGTCTGCGATATCCGTCTTTGCAAGCACGATGATACCCGCCGATGTGCGACGGTGCAGCTCCGCAATGAAATTCAGCCCGAATTCGTCCTGAAGCGGCGTCGAAACTATCACAGTGCCGTATGCGCAAAGGTCTGCGGCGGCAGCCTCGGCGGGGTCCCAGCAGCAGCTGACCTCGCAGCACAGCTCCTCCAGCGCACATGCGACGCTCCTGCACAGCGATTCTGTCTTTGCGTAAACGAATATTGCTTTCACGCCGCACCTCCCCTATACATTATTATATAATTATATCACCATCGGATTTCCTTGTCAATAAGGTCAGCGAGGTCCTTTCTCTCTGTTAAATTCTATGATTATCTTTGCAAACTGCTTTCCGTAGCGCTCCGCCTTTCGGCTTCCGACACCCGAGATATTCATGAATTCCTGAGTAGTAAGCGGCTGTTTTATGCACATTTCCCTTAGCGATGCATCAGTGAACACCACATAAGCAGGCACGCCCAGCGTTGCCGCCAGCTTCTTCCTGAGCTCCCTGAAGCGCTGCATAAGCTCCTCATTCTCATCCTGCGGCAGCTCAACCGGTTCGGTCAGCGGTCTGCTCTGTTTAGGCCGCTTCATAAGCAGTGTGCGGCGAGATCTGATAAACTCATCTGCACGCTCCGTCAGGGCGCAGCAGCCCTCCGCATCCTCGTCTATGTACTCGTTTGAAACGAGAAAATCCGTCATCTCCGTCACCGCTTCAGCAGTTGTATCAGACATTATCCCGAAGGTCGATATACCGTCAAGTCCCTTGTCAGTTACAGCAGCTGTCCGCCGTCCACGCAGGATATCAGAGATAAGCTCCTTTGTGCCGCACTCTCCCCGCTGCTTCATACGGAAGATACAGGACAGTATCTTCTGCGCAGGGACAGTGATATCCTCTGTATCATAATTCTCGTTGCAGCTGCTGCAGTTTCCGCAGAAATCACCCGTCCTCTCCCCGAAATACCGCAGCATGAATTCTCTGAGGCACCGCTTCGTGGTGCTGTAAAAGGTCATCTGCCGAAGCCGCTCACGGTCACGCTCCTTTATGACCTCTATCTCGGCTTCGGACAGCGCACTGTCCTCATGACCATGGTCGATGAGAAACTGATTCGTGCGCACATCGCTCTTACTATATAAAAGTATACACCGTGCAGGACTTCCGTCACGGCCAGCTCTGCCTGCTTCCTGGTAGTAGCTCTCCACATCCTTTGGCATGTTGTAGTGCACCACCAGCGACACATCTGATTTATCTATACCCATTCCGAATGCATTAGTCGCCACGATAACGCTTACCCTGTCGTAGACGAAATCCTCCTGCGCACGGCGGCGCTCCTCGTCGGGAAGTCCTGCATGATACCGTGCGGCACTTACGCCGTTTAACCGCAGCATGTCACAAACGCTCTCCACATTTTTCCTCGTGGAGCAGTAAACGATGGCGCTCCTGCCCGACGCACCACGTATAATATCCAGAAGCTCTGCATCCTTAGCGGAATACTGCGGGCTTCTCACCTCGAAGTACAGATTCGCACGGTCAAAGCCTGTGGTCACTCTGTAGGGTGAGTGAAGTCCCAGGATATCAACGATATCCTTCTTGACGATACTGGTCGCAGTGGCAGTGAATGCCGCAACGACAGGTCTATCGGAGAGTGCCGCCACAAATTCCGTTATTTTAAGGTAGCTTGGACGGAAATCCTGTCCCCAGTGGGAAACGCAGTGCGCCTCGTCCACTGCAACAAGGGGTATCCGCAGTCCCCTGCAAAGCTCAGGAAAGCCTGCCGCAAGTAGCCTTTCGGGCGCAACGTACAGCAGCCTGCACCCGCCCGATGACACCATATCCAGCGTCACATAATATTCCTGCGGAGTAAGGGAGCTGTTTATGAAAGCCGCCTGCACGCCCGACTGCCGCAGCGATTCCACCTGGTCCTTCATAAGGGATATCAGCGGCGATACCACTATCGTAGTGCCCTCCATAAGCAGCGCTGGTATCTGGTAGCACATGGATTTTCCTGCGCCCGTGGGCATTACCGCAAGGCAGTCCTTGCCTGCAAGGATGCTGTCTATGACCTCGCCCTGACCGTAGCGGAAGCTGCTGTGTCCGAAATACTGCCGCAGCACCTCAAATTTATCCATGTCACCACACTCCAAAAAAAATGTCCCATTCCTTGTGGGACAAGATATCTGTCGCAGCACAGCCGCAGCCTGCTGCATTACGATGATATTTTACCACGATTCCACGATATTTGTCAAGAATATCCTCCCCCATATGGTCAGAAAAGACATACAGCAGCTGTTACATACATGCGCTTTTGTAGCAATCGACAGAAATGAGGGTACAGATTTGTATAGTTTTACTTCTTGATTTTGTCAACGGAAAGTTATATAATATTGATGTAATAGTATGCCGAGATATCGGTATACGATTTATCAATTCATTTCATTTTTTATGGAGGTTTTTACAATGAAGGTAACAAAGATCCTCGCAGCTACAGCAGCTACAGTTGTAGCAGCTGCTTCCCTCGCTGCAACAGCAGGCGCTTACAATGCATATGTTGGTTTCCAGACAGCTGTTTACTCTTTCCGTAACGGTTGGACAGACAAAGACTATGGTAAGGACACAGCATACTTCAACAGTGCAATCGTTTGGGGCTCCGGCGATGCTCCCGAGGAGACTTTCCCCGAGTACGCTGACAACTTTGACTGGGACATCACCGGTTATGTTCTGGATGCTACATACACAGACGCTACAGTAAACGGCGACGGCACATACACTGTTTCCGTTGACAGCTTTGACTGGGCAGTAGACAAGGCTACAGGTCTTAACCTGGCTTTCGTTTCCACAGACATCCCTGTTGATTCCGGCGCAGTTATCACAAACGCTAAGCTCATCGTTGACGGTGCAGTTACAGCTGATTATGATTCTCCCGTAACAGAGGGTACAGACTACATCCAGATCAACATGGTAAACATCTGGAACACAGACGTTGCTGCTTACTCCGGCGCATACCCCACAGAGACACTTGCTATCGAGTTCACAGTATCCGGTCTCGGCGGCGGTGCAGCAGCTGAAACACCTTCTGACGATGGTGCTGACACAACAACTCCTTCCGGCACAAAGGATTCTCCTGACACAGGTGTTGAGGGCGTTGCAGCAGTAGCTGGTCTTGCTATCGTAGCAGGCGGCGCAGTTGTTCTTTCCAAGAAGAGAAAGTAATCAACACATAAACCGATAAAAGAAACCTCCCTTTTCAGGGAGGTTTTTCTTTTTATCGTCTGCCTTTTGATCTTGCCACGGAAATAGCGGCGTATTTTTCCTTTGTTGCCTGACCGCCACGGAGATGGCGCTCCTGCTTATTGCGGTCGAGCACCTGCTTGACCTCGTCGTGCAGCTGACGGTTGACCTTGCACAGCTTTGAGGTGATATCCTGATGCACTGTGCTCTTGCTTATCCCGAACTGCTTTGCGGTACTGCGCACAGTGGCGTTGTTTTCGACTATGTAGTGTCCCAGAATGACACACCTTTCCTGTTCATCTTCCCCGATCAGAATTGTGGATCTCAATGCCTGTTGCACCCCCATAAAATTGTATTTCTTGGACGTTTCCTTTTTCACAATTTTATGCGGTGCACCGACGAAATATGAACATCTGCGGCACTAATCTGCGCCCACTCTCCCCAGCACCACTGCGGCAGCGAATGCCGCCATATGATCGTAATCGTCTGACGACGCACACAGCGACAGCGGCAGCTCCATCGGCTCACAACAGCCACGAACCGTTGCTATACGGCGATTAAGCGCCAGAGTCATTCTGTCCGATGTTCTTGAGGTGACGGAGATGGTATTTCTGGCTCCCATGCCACAGGTCAGTATCGGCACTCCCCTCAGGCGCTCTACGGGAGAACGATACTCAGAGCAGACCACTGCCGCAAAGACATCGCTTACATCACACCGAAGCACAGCATCCCTTGCGAGGACCAGCACGGCATTTTCGGCATACACCTCGCAAAGGTCGCTGCATCGCACCAC
>JAGAKC010000482.1 GCA_017848155.1 Oscillospiraceae bacterium
GATATAGCCGGTTTGTTATTTTCGACTTACCCAGAAGAATGTAACAATGTACATAAAGCGAATGCCAATCAATCAGAGGTTCCTGTACATTTTGGAATGATTCAATTAAGCGCAATTGATGCTTTGAAACATGGTATCCCAAAAGATTATCCATAAATCGTTGAACATATGGAATGGCATCATATCGTTGAACAGTGTCAGGCAAAGCCGTCAAGAAGTGGGTTTAGTATATCCGATATTAACACGAAAGCAAATGTTAGGGCTACGCCTAGAGAGGTTCATGTAGAGATATAATAATGAATATATATGTGAATCCTATGTGTATACATTTGCTTCCCCGAGAACTACAGTTGTTGATGCTAGTATTGCAAAATCATATGATTATATTTTCAATATTGTAAACGAGGATGATATTGTAACAGAACTTCCTTTTAAACAATGGGGTTTCATTAGGTATGGTGAAGATATAAGTATTAGTATTCTCAATAAATACAAGAGCCAATGGAATTCACTGGCTAATGAACAAGTTAAATATAATACTGATATTGAATGGCGAAAGAACTTAGTGGATGAAATGGCATTACTCTCGAATAACGAAAGAAATGGGTGCTATAAATATACATGTGAATGTGAACATGGCGACAAAACGGACGATTCAATCACTATGGGACTTGGACTGTTTAAAGACGAGATAGCATATGCAAAGCCATATCGAACAGTGACTGAAGGAGAGCATGTATGTGAAACGGTAACATACTTTATGCATTTTTTATCTTATCTTGCAGCAAATGGTGGTGATAATATTACAATTATATTTACTGACGTATCCCCAAAATATGAATCTGTGAAATCTAGTTTTATTCGTTACTATATATGCCAAAACATGGAAACTCCGCATCATCAGTTATCATATTTTCTGTTATCGAGGTGTTTATGAAAAATATTGGTTGTGCCGCAATTATGCAATGTATTATTTTTACTTTGTTTTTGCTTTATGGGATTATTGTGTATAGGTTTTTTTATTGGATTGGTAGTGTTTTTTCTATAAGTTATTCAAATTTGGTGCTCGCCATTTACATAGTAGTTGGTATGTTATGTGTTGCAGTGCCTACTTTAGTATTTTATTTTCGATATAATGTAAGCATAGTATCTTGCTTTTGTACACTACCTATAGTGTTTACACTAAGTCTATTTATTCACCCTGAAGGCCTATATGGATTAATGCCCACGCATTTCAACGGCCCTATCAACGATGTACATATAGCCATAGGGATAACAGGGCAAATCGCTGTTGTTGAGATTTTCTTCTCTATTATGTGTGCGTTTATACGCAAATTGCGAAATTTTATTGTTAGCAAAAATTGAACATATTGTGTAATTGGGCATTTGTATAATTATTTGTAATTCTTCCCGAGGCTAACCACCTCGGGATTATAAGCAACTTAACATTTCGGTGAAGCCGCCGTGAAGAATTATGCTGACAATAGTATGTGATAACAGCTAAGACAGCCACCACCGGGAGCAGCATATGTCACGATTTGAAATGGAATTATTAATATAAAACAACATCCCCTGGCAGGAAGATTCCTGTCAGGGGATCGTCGTATACGAACAATTATTCGGTCCTGAGTGCAACTACGGGATCCTTCTTTGCTGCAACGCTTGCAGGGAAAAGACCTGCGATAAGCGTAAGCAGCATACTGATCACAACAAGGATGATTCCACCCTGCCACGGCAATACTGCCATGCCTGCGATATCGGTGATCGCTTCGATAATTGCGTTTATCGGGAATATAAGCACGATCGTTACAAGTATACCGATCGCACCTGCTGCGAATCCGACTATCAGAGTTTCAGCATTGAATACACGGGAGATATCACGCTTGGATGCGCCTATCGCACGCAGTATGCCGATCTCCTTCGTTCTTTCAAGTACCGAGATATAAGTGATGATTCCGATCATAATGGACGATACTATAAGCGAGATAGCCACAAACGCTATCAGGATATAGGATATCGCATCTATGATCGTGCTGACGGAGGATATCATAAGTCCTACATAGTCGGTGTAGTTGATAACATCTTCCTGTCTGTCCTCGGCTGTCATATTATCATTGTACTTTGTGATGAATGCTGTGATATTTTCCTTGGCTTCAAAGTCCTTTGCATAGATCTTGATCTCGCTTGGCCTGGAAAGCTCGGTAACACCGAGAAGCTCAAGGTTTCCGTCATAGGTCGCTTCGGTCTTGGGCAGATACTTTTCTATCATCTTGAGCTGTTCCTCGGGCATGGAGCTTAACATCATATTCATAAGCTCCTTTGTATCAGCCATGCCGAGAAGTGTAGCCTGTACCTGATCCTCAGGCATGCCCTGCAGCTGCATGAGCTGCTCGGGGGGAAGGGATGCCATTATGCTCTCTGCCATTGCTGCCATATCCTCAGGTCTTGACATCTGCATCATCATTGCAGACGCTTCCTCGTCGGAAAGGCTTTCAATGTACTCGTTTATCTTGTCGAGTGTAGTCTTTGTATCGTTCTCAACGGGGAATTCAACACCTGTGAATATGTCTACCTTGTCGTTTTCTTTCTGTTCTTTTACTATCTCACTTGCATTTACCTTGTCGATCATAAATTCGGTAAGAGCGTGTGTGTAGCCTATTCCGCCCGACTGTCCTGTGGAATTAAGAAGGCTGTCACCGTTTGGCTTGATGATTCCGACTACCGTGATCTCGGGAAGAGTTTCCATCTGCTTTTCCATGAACTCGGTATCCTCACGCATGTCTATCCAGATACCGTCCTCGTTCTTCTCGTAGAAGTCAGGGGCGGTGAAAAGACGGAAGCTGAGACCCATAAGCTCTTCGTGAGTAAATGTAAGGTCGCCTGTTTCGATGTCAAAGCTCTCGCCTATCATTATCTTATCCATCATGCCGGTCAGCTCTGCCTGATCACGCAGACCGAGTGCGTACAGTGTTATATCCGACAGCTCGTTGTTTTCGTTTACGATAAGCACTACTTCGTTATAGCTTTCGGGGAATTTACCTGTCACAAGGTCATACTGCTCGCTGAGGGCATCGTTGCTGAGAAGCTCGGTCCATACATCGTAGGGATTTCCTGCGCTTCCCATCATGGATGAGTAGGAATCTGCCATGGACGAAATATTTCCGCCCATCGAGTCGCCCATCATTGCGGTCATTACAGTGGAGGGGTTGACCTGAAGCACGCCGCCCTCTGTGTCACGGCCGTATATGTAGAGATCAGGAGCATAACTGTACTGTATCTCGCTTATGCTGTCGAGTATATTGTCGGGATTGCTCTCAATATATGATTTGAATTCAGAGAGATTATTTGTGGTGATCTCGGACAGCATGGTCTTTACCATCTCTGTAGAGATATCGTTCGTGTAGATAAGGTTCGGGTCACGGTTTGAGATATCCTCTTCGGTTATACCCATCATGGAGGACATCAGACTGGTGTAGTCAACAGTTTCCTGCTGTATCGAGATGGGGTATGATGCAAGCGTGGAATGTTCTACATTGTCGATGTATGACTGAACACCATTTGAAAGAGAGAGTATCAGTGCTATTCCTATAATACCTATACTTCCCGCAAAGGACGTGAGGAAGGTACGTCCTTTTTTGGTCAGAAGGTTGTTTCGGGATAATGAAAGTGCGGTGGAAAAGGACATGGAGGTCTTCTTTTCTTTTTTTGCTGTTGTCTTTTCAGGATCCGCCTTTTCTGCAGTATAAGGGTCGGAATCGGATGTGATCTTTCCGTCTATGAGCTTTACGATACGTGTGGAGTACTTCTCGGCAAGCTCGGGGTTGTGAGTTACCATGATAACAAGACGGTCCTTTGCTATCTCCTTGATAAGCTCCATTATCTGCAGCGAGGTCTCGCTGTCAAGAGCGCCTGTAGGCTCGTCGGCAAGAAGTATATCGGGGTCGTTTACCAGCGCACGTGCGATAGCTACACGCTGCATCTGACCGCCTGACATCTGATTCGGTTTTTTGTTTATCTGATCTCCGAGTCCTACCTTTTCAAGCGCTTCCTTTGCACGGCGGCGGCGCTCTGCTTTGGATACGCCTGACAGGGTAAGTGCAAGCTCAACGTTTGACAGTACGGTCTGGTGGGGGATAAGGTTATAGCTCTGGAATATGAAGCCTACGGAATGATTTCTGTAGGTATCCCAGTCACGTGCCTTGTATTGCTTTGTTGAAACTCCGTTGATGATAAGGTCGCCCGATGTGTACTGATCGAGGCCGCCTATGATGTTCAGCAGCGTCGTTTTTCCGCATCCCGAGTGACCAAGTATGGATACAAGCTCGTTTTCACGGAAGCTGATCGATACGTCACGCAGGGCATGGATGACTTCGTCGCCCATCCTGTAATCCTTGGTTATGTTCCTGATCTCAAGCATTAATTATATGTTCTCCTTTCGTCTGTCTGTTTTTACATTTGTTATCTCCTCTGATAAAAGAGAAGTGAATTTGCAGTGCAGTCTTATAATAGTATTCAGTTCGTCATCTGAAAATCCTGACAGTATCCTGTCCATCATTTCTGTGCTTCGTTCGATGTTACGTGTGAAAACATCAGTACCGCTGCTTGTGGCGACGATACGCACACTGCGTCGGTCGGATTCATCGGTGCGGCGCTCTATATATCCCTTAGCCTGCAGCGCTTTCAGCGTGCGTGAAACAGCAGGCATTGATACGTTCAGATTTGCCGCAGTCTGTGCAACAGTGATGTACTCGCCGTTATTGTTGAGCGGATATGTTATGGTGCAGTGTATTACTGCAAGCTCTGATGGAGTCATATCTGTTGCGGCAGCAAGCAGATCGATGCTTTTCAGGGCCTGCATACTGTGCATAAACTTCTCGTACTCACCTGCATTGATCCTTTTCAGAAAGTCGGGCTGGCTGCCATCGCTTTTTTTCAGCATACCTGCCAAACAAAACATATGATCACCTGTCTTTCTTAACTACAGTTATATTTTAACACTGTTAAATATCGTTGTCAATAGATTAACAACTGATTTGGCAGTTTGTATAAAATCACTCAACAATAGACAGTATATTGGTATAGCAATCTGAAAAACATGTGAAAGAGGATGTGAGGATGAGGTTAAGAAAAAGCAGGTCGCCATACTATTTATTTTTGTTTGTTACGGCATTGCCTGTTGCTTTGGTTATGACACTTATCGGGGAGCTTATTTCGGTTGTGGTATTCGGATTATACCTTTTGTTATCGTTGTGGTGGAGCTTATTCTATTACTCTCTGGAATATAGCGTGGATGTGAATACAGTATGTATAAAAAACGGCGTCATTTTAAAGAAGATCAGGCATATTCCTGTGTGTAATATTTTGTGGACGATGCGTTTGAAAATGCCGTTTTGCAGCGGTGCATCGGTCTGTGTGCTTCATACGTCGGGGGGAGCTGCGGTAATATTCGCCGACTTTTCAACAGAGTGTTAACAATATGTTGAAAAGTCGGCGAGCTACACATCATATTGTGGCAATAGAAATAATTATACAAAGAGTTTTCAACCCTGTTTTCAACACCGTGTTGAAAACAATAAAAATATACAAGATATCTGTCTATTATTTCGTGTCGTTTTGCTCGTTTTCAGGCGGTGTAGGCAGAAAGCTGTATAGCTCCCTGTAGCTTTCAAACTCGTCGTCATCAAGTGCGGCTGACGGTATTAGACCTGTGCAGTCGGTGGAAGAGCCGCATTTCAAATAATCCTGCTCAATAAACTCATTGTTTTTCTTTGGCGGAAATGGATAAGCCATAGCATCAGCTCCTTTCTGTAATAGCATTTGTTACAATGTCGGCTGCTATTCATATGGCAAAAACAGGTGTGTAACGGAGATGTTGAGAAAAAAACCATAACGGTGCGATATCTTGCGGTTGACAAAATGAACGGGTTGTAGTATAATATAGTGTGAATATTTATATTCAGACTTATCAAAAAAATAAGAGGAAATGCCGTGTTTCAGCGGTTATGGGCATTTCATCGGTGTTCGGAATACTAAGAAAGGGAAATCATATAAAATGGGTCTACTGAAATCAATATTCGGCACATATTCGTCCAGAGAGTTAAAGAGGATCGAACCGATCAAGCAGGCTGTACTGGATCTTGCGGATAAGTATTCCGCAATGAGCGAGTCGGAGCTTAAGGCTCAGACTGGCATATTAAAGGAGCGTCTTGCAAACGGCGAAACGCTGGATGATATCCTGCCCGACGCATTTGCTGTCTGCCGTGAGGCTTCCACTCGAGTTATCGGTATCCGCCACTATCCCGTACAGATCATAGGCGGTATCGTACTGCATCAGGGTCGTATCGCAGAGATGAGAACAGGTGAAGGTAAGACCTTCGTTGCTTCTCTTCCTTCTTATCTTAATGCGCTTACAGGCAAGGGCGTTCATATCGTTACCGTAAACGACTATCTTGCAAAGCGTGACAGTGACCTTATGGCAAAGGTACATCGTTATCTCGGCCTTACAGTAGGTCTTATCACTCACGAGCTTGATAACGACCAGCGCCGTGCTGCGTATAACTGTGACATCACTTATGCGACAAATAACGAGCTTGGCTTTGACTATCTGCGTGACAACATGTGTGTTCACAAGACGGACAAGGTACAGCGTGTTCCCAATTTTGCTATCGTGGATGAGGTGGACTCTATCCTTATCGACGAGGCGAGAACTCCCCTTATCATTTCGGGTCGTGGCGACAAGTCTACTGACCTGTATGAAAAGGCTGACAAGTTTGCAAAGAAGCTGAAGGCAAACAAGGTGGTCGAGCTTGACAGCAAGGAGGACTACGAGGATCAGTTCGACGGTGACTACATCATCGATGAAAAGGCAAAGACCTGTAACCTGCTTCCTGCGGGTGTTGCAAAGGCTGAGCAGCATTTCGGCATAGACAACCTCATGGATCCCGAGAATACTACTCTTCTCCACCATATAAATCAGGCTATCCGTGCAAACGGTATCATGAAGCTGGATATAGATTATGTCATCAAGGACGGCGAGATCGTTATCGTTGACGAGTTCACAGGTCGTCTTATGTTCGGTCGCCGCTTCAACGAGGGTCTGCATCAGGCTATCGAGGCCAAGGAGGGCGTTAAGGTCAACCGTGAGAGCAAGACTCTTGCGACCATCACCTTCCAGAACTTCTTCCGTCTTTACGCAAAGCTGTCAGGAATGACAGGTACTGCTATGACAGAGGAGTCCGAGTTCCGTGAGATCTACAGCCTTGACGTTATCGAGATCCCCACAAACAAGCCTGTTATCCGTGTGGATAATCAGGATCAGGTATATAAGAACGAGCGTGGAAAGTTCAAGGCTGTCTGCGATCAGGTAGAGGAGTGCTACAAGAAGGGTCAGCCCGTGCTTGTGGGTACTGTTACCATCGAGAAGTCCGAGCTGCTTTCAAAGCTGCTCAAGGCTCGTGGAATAAAGCACGAGGTGCTTAACGCAAAGAATCACGAGCGTGAAGCGGAGATCGTTGCACAGGCAGGCAAGAAGGGTGCTGTTACCATCGCTACCAACATGGCTGGTCGTGGTACGGATATCAAGCTCGGCGGTAACGCAGAGTTCCTTGCTATCCATGAGATGAAGAAGCTTGGCTACGAGGAGGACATGATCCAGGAGGCTACAGGCTTTGCGGAGACTGACGATCAGGAGATCATCGAAGCTCGTAACAAGTATCAGGAGCTTAACAAGAAGTATGAGGCTAAGATAGCTCCCGAGGCTGACGAGGTACGTGAGCTTGGCGGTCTGTTCATCATCGGTACAGAGCGTCATGAGAGCCGCCGTATCGACAATCAGCTGCGTGGTCGTGCAGGACGTCAGGGCGACCCTGGTGCAAGCCGTTTCTATATTTCTCTTGAAGATGACCTTATGCGTCTGTTTGGCGGCGACAGGGTACAGCGCTTCATGGAGACCATGAACTTTGACGAGAACATGCCCATCGAGGCAGGCTTCCTTTCTGCGACCATCGAGTCCGCACAGAAGAAGATCGAGGGCAGAAACTTCTCCATCCGTAAGAATGTCCTTGACTTTGATGATGTTATGTCCCAGCAGCGTATGACGATCTATACAGAGCGTACACGTGTGCTTGACGGTGCTGATATCAGCGAAAACATCATGAATATGATGAGCGAGAATATCGAGGAAACAGTGAACATGTACTGCAGCGACAGCGTTGCGGAGAACTGGAATCTTGACGGTCTGCGCTCGCACTATATGAATCTGTACGTTATGGACACCGATCTTCGCTACTCCACAGAGGAGCTTAACAATGTGACCAAAAAGGACATCGTAAGCTTTATCAAGGACAGAGCGATGCTTATCTATAAGACAAGAGAAGCAGAGATCGGTGAGCAGGGCATGCGTGAGGTAGAGCGCATCTGCCTGCTTAAGGTGGTCGACAAGCATTGGATGGATCATATCGATGCGATGGAGGAGCTTAAGCGTGGTATCTATCTGCGTGGTATAGCTCAGAAGGACCCCGTTGTTGAGTATCGTTTTGAAGGCTTCGCGATGTTTGACGAGATGATTGCTGCCATCAAGGAGGAAACTGTGAGAATGGTGCTGACCATTCCCGTAAGATTACAGCGTCCCCCTCAGCGTGAGCAGGTGATGCAGCCTGACGCACCCAATGCGGGTGGTCCTCAGACTCCCTTCAAGGCTGCCAAGAAGCCGGGAAGAAACGATCCCTGTCCCTGCGGAAGCGGCAAGAAGTATAAGAACTGCTGCGGCGCAAACGAATAACGGACATTAAGATCTCAAATAATCAAATACCGCAGCAGCTGTGATTGCTGCTGCGGAAAAAAATCAGAAAAGGCGGAAAAAAATGGATTCACTGGAATTTCGCAAGGAACTGACGGAGCATATAATTCCGTTCTGGAACAGACTTAAAGACGATGAAAACGGCGGCTTTACAGGCTTTATGGACAGTGCGCTGAATATTGATAAGAACGGCGAGAAGGGCGTTATCCTTCACTCCAGAATACTCTGGTTCTATTCAAATGCATATCTGCTGCTGAAGGATGAGTCTTTGCTGGAATATGCAAAGCATGCATACTGCTTCCTTACTGAAAAGTGTCTTGACAAGGAGTATGGCGGTGTATACTGGTCTATGAATGCTGACGGAACGGTAAAGGACGACATAAAGCACACCTACTGCCAGGCATTCTTCGTGTATGCGCTTTCCAGCTACTACAGGGCAAGCGGCAACAAGGACGCTCTGAAGATCGCATATGATGTGGTAGAACTGGTTGAGAAGCATTCCACTGATGATGTGGCATATCTTGAGAAGCTCTCACGTGACTGGACAACAGTGCTTGCAAACGACGAGCTTTCGGAAAACGGTCTTATGGCTGACAAGACGATGAACACAACGCTTCATCTTATGGAGGCTTATACGGAGCTGTATCTTGCCGACCATAACGAAAAGGTGCTGGAGCGTCTTAAGTTCCAGCTTGAGCTTACATACAACACGATATTTGACGAAGATGGCAACAAGCTTCTGGTGTTCTTTGACAAGAACATGGATGTTATCGGCGATATCCACTCCTATGGTCACGATATAGAGGCAACATGGCTCATTGATCGTGCGTGCGATGTTATCGGCGACAAGGAGCTGTCTGAAAAGTACGGTGCTATGAACAAGCGTGTGGTACGCAATATCGCAGACATCGCCTACCACAAGGAAACAGGCTCGCTGCTTAACGAGCGTGAAAACGACAAGATCAACACCTGGAGGATATGGTGGGTACAGGCTGAAACCGTTGTGGGCTTCATAAACGCTTACCAGAGAGGCTACGGCGACAAGGAGTACCTTTATATAGCGGCAAATGTATGGAAGTTCATTCAGGAGAACATCGTTGACAAGAGAGAGGGCGGCGAGTGGCACTCCCAGCTTGATGACAGCATGAAGTTCGCTGAGTTCAAGCCTGTTGTTGACCCTTGGAAGTGTCCTTATCATAACGGCAGAATGTGTATCGAAGCTATAGAAAGACTGGAAAAGTAAAGAGAGGTCTGTATGCTTAAAAGAACAGCAGCGTCGGCGCTTGCCGCGGTTATACTATGTGGAGCGATGTCGGGTTGTAAGAAGGCGGCCACTACAGAGCAGATAAGGCTCCCCATCTACGGTGCAGAGGAGATAAGCTACGAGGTAGCTACGGCAAAATATATGGATATTACCGAAACAGACAGCATGGGCGCTGTTATAGGATATCC
>JAGAKC010000483.1 GCA_017848155.1 Oscillospiraceae bacterium
CACAAGGCCACCGATAACTACAGTATGCGGCAGAGAGAAAACTATCGGGATGCTTGCTGTAAAAGCCATTGCTGAAAAGCTTGGCGTTACCTGCGATATTGATCGTAACGGACAGTATATGAGGATATGCAGCAGCTGCGGCTGCCGTGATATTGGAAAGGAAAAGAATATCTTCTTCAATATACCGAGAATATAGTACGAAAACGGCTTGACCGAAAGACCTTTATGTATTCAAACTATATCGCAAAGATGTCTGATTGTGAGTCTATACCTAAATTCGCAGCGGTGCTGGACAGCCTGAGATATATGCTGCCCGAGTGCAGAGCTATAAATGTGTGCGTATGCGAGGACTGGCGTGTAGAGCATCCCGAGTATCGTAAAAGGAGTTTTGCACAGAATATGCAGCTTATATATTCCGAGGATCAGCCGGGTCAGCTTGACTTTGCGCTGCATAAGCTGCTGCCTTGTCTTAATCTGCCGCATGAGCCACAGTTCTGGGTGTTCAGCTCGGTTCACTATTCTGACAGGATAATAGGCTATATTGCAACATCCTACGATAAAGCAGAGCAGTTTGTGGCAGACGAGCACTATATTGGCTGGTGTGACGCAGTAGGAAACGGACTGGACATAGTTATCAAAAAAAGTCATACAGAATACATCTGGCAGAAGCTTGAAGAAAAGAATATGTCGGATATCTACACGGGACTTAAAAGCAGGCGGGGATTTGTTTCAAAAATAAAAACAGATGACAGAATAATGCTGTTTTCCTTCCCGAAAAGATATATCAGCACGCCATATTTTGTGCCGATCGTATCTGCAGTGCTGCGCTCTGATGAAACTATCAGAGAAGCGGTATATCTCGGAGAAACTGTTTTTGCGGTAATGCTTGAAGCAAACAGCACAGAAGGCTTTATTGCAAGGCTGTGTCAGGCGGTATCCGAGCTTGGTATCTACACCTCTCAAAATGATATAAACAGCCTTTCCGATGTGATATCGGCAGACACAGACGCCGATATGCGCATAACAGAGTTATACTATCAGCTTATTGAAAAATGTAATCCCAGAAGCAGCGAAGCATATTCCGAGATCTTTTCAAATCTCCGCAAGGAAATGAAATACTCACCGCAGAATGAATGGAGCATAACAGATGCCGCATTGAGGACGGGGCTAAGCGGCAGTCACTTTCAAAGGCTGTACAAAAAGCATTTCGGAATATCTTTCACGGAGGATCTGATATCCTTTCGCATGGACAGAGCGAGGTATCTGCTGAAAAATACATCAATGTCTGTTCAGAGAATAGCGGAAGAATGTGGATATACCAATGCCGCTCACTTTATGCGTCAATTCAAGGAGCGAGAAAAAATAAGCGCAGGACAATACAGAAAGGCGGCTAATAATGAGTGAACTTATTATGACAATTAACGTCACCACTTTTGATGCACAAATGCTCGAAGGGCAATATTCAAGGGTCGTGATGATACCTTTCAGTGCACAGGCGACGGGAAAATATTTTAACGGAAAGACTATTGAAAATGGCATTGATACGCAGATAACCACAAAGGACGGATTTTCCCTTTCGGCAAGATATATGCTTGAAGGAGCGGACCTCAGCGGAAAGAAATGCAGGCTGTTCATTGAAAACAACGGAACATCACTGGATGATTGCAAGCCAAAGATATATACAGACAGCGGGGAGCTGGCTTTTCTGGAAAACGCAGAGCTTGCAGCAAAGGTGGAATGTACAGAGAACGGATGTATAATAAGCATATCTATTAGCAAATAAGAAAGCTTCAAAGCCAGACAAAAGCCAGTATTAACATTTAACTGTTGTCCAGATCTTATAGCAAAAATGGGAGTAGCCTTGCTTACTCCCATAATTTATTTCGCTGGTCAAAATAACCAGCTACCTCGTTTATCGTCAGACCAGACCGCACTCGCATGACCGTGTATCATTAACAAGCATTACCGCAGCAGTGCTTGTTTTAGCTATGAAAAGCTACTCACCGTGTACAGATCATTTTGACAGCAGCATCCTGTCATTGACGAGTTCTCCGCCACTGAGTTCAGAGAACTTACGCAACAGCAAATCAACTGTGAGATTCTTCTTTTCCTCACCCTTCACATCAAAGATGATGTGGCCGTTGTTCATCATAATAAGGCGGTTGCCATGCTTGATGGCATCCTTCATATTGTGAGTCACCATCAGTGCGGTAAGTCCGTTATCACTGATTATCTTATCGGAAAGTTCCAGCACCTTTGCAGCGGTCTTGGGGTCAAGTGCCGCTGTGTGCTCGTCAAGAAGCAGTATCTTTGGCTGCTTGAGCGTTGCCATCAGAAGCGTGAGTGCCTGACGCTGACCGCCCGAGAGCAGACCTACCTTTGAGGTCATACGGTTTTCAAGACCCAGATCCAGCGTTGCCAGAAGCTCCTTATACTGTGCTCTCTCCTTTTCGCTGATGCCCCATCTGAGCGTCCTGCGCTGTCCCCTGCGCATCGCAAGAGCGAGATTTTCCTGTATCTCCATGTTTGCGGCAGTTCCCATCATGGGATCCTGAAATACTCGTCCAAGATATGGTGCACGGCGATGCTCGCTCTTTGCGGTAACATCAACACCGTCGATAACTATCTTTCCGCTGTCTACAGGCCACACACCCGATAGTGCGTTGAGCATGGTTGATTTTCCTGCGCCGTTGCCGCCGATTATTGCAACGAAATCGCCCTTTTCAAGCGTGAGGTCAAGACCGTTGAGTGCTTTCTTTTCATTTACAGTTCCTGCATTGAAGGTCTTGTGGATATTCGTCATCTTAAGCATAGTATCACTCCTCCTCGCCAATGTTTGCAGCAGCCTCGCCGTTGCGCTTGCTGATAAGCTTGTTTATGCCGTTCTTGATGAGCGGAAGTGACAGACAGAAGGTCACTGTAATGGCAGTAAACAGCTTGAGGTCGTTTGCGGCCATACCTGCTGCCATAACGAGTGCAATGATGATTCTGTATACTACCGCACCGACCGCAAGAGCAACAAGATTACGCTTGAAGGTCTTTGTGCCGATAAGCACCTCGCCGATGATGAGTGAAGCAAGTCCGATAACGATAGAGCCGATACCCATCTGAATATCCGCATAAGCCTGATACTGTGCAATGAGTGCACCCGAAAAAGCAACAAGTCCGTTTGAAAGCATAAGACAGATGATTATCATAAGAGTTGTACTGATACCCTGTGCACGTACCATCTGCTGATTGTTGCCTGTCGCTCTGATTGCACATCCAAGCTCCGTACCGAAAAACCAGTACATGATGACCGAAAGCACGATCACGACAACTATTCCGACAAGCATTGCAGAAAAATTCTTGCTCACCAGAATATCCAGAAGCCATGCCATGGAGCTGTTTTCATCATATTCTCCCACCAGACTCTTCATCAGATCATGTACGGGCGTAAATACCGTTTCGACCTTATTCGAGCCTGTCGTGGGCAGCGGAATGTTAGCCTTGCCCATGATGCGAAGGTTGATGGAATAGCACGCTGTCATAGTAAGTATACCTGCGAGAAGTGCGGGTATCTTGAGCTTTGTGTGAAGGATCGCAGTTACAAGACCGCCGATAAGTCCTGCCACAAGTGCTACAAGACACGCAAGCCATGCATTAACTCCGTTGGAGATAAGTACTGCGGCAGTTGCACCGCCCGTTGTAATGGTGCCCTCGACCGACAGGTCAGCCACATCAAGGATACGATAGCTAAGATGCACGCCCAGCGTCATTATTCCCCACAGAAGTCCCAGTGCGATCGCACCGATAATGATGTTTACCATAATTGATTCCTTTCAAAAGCTATAGGAGCGATATATAATACCGCTCCGTACAGTTGTTGATATTTGATATTACTCTGCTGCTGCAGGCTTCTGAACATACTGCTGAAGATCCTCAGGAACAGTCATGCCGATAGCCTCTGCAAAGTCGCCGTTGATGCAGTATACAAACTCAGACGCACCCTCGATAGGCATCTTGGAGATATCCTCACCCTCGAGTACTCTTACAGCCATAAGACCTGCCTGATAACCGAGGTTGTAATAGTCAAGACCGAGTGTTGCAAGACCGCCAGCCATAGTCATGCCGCTTTCGCCGCAGATAACAGGCTTCTTTGCCTCAACGCAAACCTCGTAGACTGTTGTCATGGAGGATGCAAAGATGTTGTCAGTGGGGATATAGATAGCGTCGCACTCATTTACGATGGAGGTAGTAGCCTGCTGTACCTCATTTGTGTTGGAAACGGTCTTTTCTGTCCATGTAAGACCAAGGCTCTCAACATACTTCTTTGCGATGTCGGTCTGAAGAACAGAATTGTCCTCGGAGGAGTTATACAGGAAGCCGACTACCTTTGTATCGGGAGCAAGCTTCATCATAAGGTCGATCTGCTCCTCAACGGGATTCATATCAGTTGTACCGGAAACATTTGTGCCGGGCGCATCATTGGAGTTTACAAGACCCGCAACCTGGAAATCGGTAATAGCTGTACCGATGATCGGTATCTCTGTTGTCTGACCCTGGGCAGCCTGTGCTGCAGGTGTTGCGATAGCAAAGATAAGATCAACATCGTCACCTACGAACTGTGTTGCGATAGTGTTGAGGTTTGCTGTTTCGCCCTGACCGTTCTGAGCATCGATCTCAACCTTGGTATCGTCGTAGCCCTTATCGAGCAGTGCCTTTTTGAAGCCCTCCTCCGCCCTATCCATTGCATCGTGGGTCATCATCTTGGATATACCGATCTTCAGCTTGCCGCTGTCACCGGAACATCCCGTAACACCTACGCTTAACATTGCAGCAGCTGTGACAGCTGCTATGATTCTTTTGATCTTCATAAATCAATTCCCTCTTTCGTTCAAGTACATTACCGCTATACAGCTAGACAGCTTTAAAGCAGTAAATTTTTTCGTTTTCGATTTTATCACTTTATATTACAAAAGTCAACAGTTTTTTTCAAAAAAAAGAAGTCAATTTCATATTTTGGTAATATCCAACAACTCGCAAACGCTATCGATCAGTTCTATTGGCGATTATTAACAAACCACAGATAAAACCTACGGGCTATATCAGATCTATAATAAATTAGCACATCAATTCCGATGTTACCTATGCAACAGATTCGATATACCACGTGTCAGATATAAACGCTATTTCCGAATGTATCAGAAAGGTACAAAGCAAAGAGCTTGGCAAGGTGATCATGAGATTTGAGAACGCTGTCTTCAGCGGCAATTATTATTCATGTATTCGTTATTACGACGATCTGCTGAAAAGCTGCAAGAAATATAAGCTTGACTGGTTCACAAATGATTCCAGCTACAATAACTATGTCCCCGATAATCAGTCCTATGCTCTTGAGGGTAGCTGGCCCGATTCAAAGAATGTGAAATACGGTGACGGATGGCTGAGAATTGATATGATGAATGTGTACCTCAAATATCTTGATGTAACGAAGATAAAGTAAAATCGATCCGTTAAATCGCCCGACGTTATCCACGCTGTGTGAATATTAAAATAACAATACGGGAGCAGATCCCATATCTGCTCCCGTTATCTTTTTGTATAGATATCGATATCATAATGTGCTTGAAGTATTTGAAAAAACTTCCTGTTCAGTTAGTATATCTTTCCAATAAGAAGTCTTGCATGCTTCAGTATCTCCGCTTCATCTATATCTGCAATACAAGGAGCAGGAGAAACGCAGCAAAGCGGTCTGCTGCTGTTACAGCTTTGACAAAAGCGTTGCTCATCCGAGACCGAAACAAGTCCATCGCAGTATAGATTAGGATAAAATCTTCCATACTGCCACATTCCGCTGATAACGATCACAGGCGTTTTGCAGGCGACGCTGATATGTGCACCACCCGAATCATTGGCTAATGTAAGACAACAGCCTGATAGTATATCACACAATTCTGAGATCATTGTTTGTGCACAAAGATCACGCACATTACAATCTTCAGAAAGCAGCTCATAAAGCTTATTACAGCAGCTGAGATCAGCCTCGTTGCCCAATATGAGCACTTCAGAGACAAGTTTCTCTGCTGTTAGTGTCTTTGCAACATCAGCGAATTTTTCGGCATGCCATCGCTTCTGAGCGCCCCCTCCCGCCCCTGGAAATATTGCA
>JAGAKC010000050.1 GCA_017848155.1 Oscillospiraceae bacterium
AATATCAGCAAGCTGTTTGACGGCAAAAAGGTCCTTGATGACTTCACACATTCTTTCAGAAAAGGTACTGTGACAGCCATAATGGGCACGTCAGGCTGCGGAAAAACGACTCTGCTGAATATCCTGATGGGTCTTGTCAAGCCTGACAGCGGCAAGGTAGTGCCTGATAAAGGCTACCGAAAGGCAGCTGTTTTTCAGGAGAACAGGCTGTGTGAGAATCTTTCCGCCTCGGCAAACATAAGACTGGTCACAGGAAAGCGCATCAGCGACAAGGAGATACAACAGGCTCTTTGTGAGGTAAGGCTTGACGGCTGTGCGGATAAGCCTGCAAAGGAGCTTAGCGGCGGTATGAAAAGGCGTGTTGCGCTGCTGAGGGCGCTGCTTTCGGAGTATGATGTTCTGTTCCTTGACGAGCCTTTCAAGGGGCTTGACAGTGAAACCAAAACAGCAGTGATGGAATACACGAAGCGCTGCATAAAAGACAGGACAGTAATCCTTGTTACCCACGATGCAGACGAGTGTGAATCTCTTGCAGATGAAACGATACACTTAAACGCAATATAAAAAGTGACCTGAGTTTTCCTCAGGTCATTTTTTATAAGTGAAGCTCCATTTCAGTGCAGCTCCAGTCGCCTACAGGCATGCTGTAGCTCTCTGTAATGCCTGACGGCAGGAAGCCAACAGACAGATAGCAGCGCTTTGCTGACGGATTATTGTCAAATACTCCGAGCGTTATCAGTGACGCAGAAAGCTGCTCCTTTACATAGGCTATTGCAAGCTCCAGCAGCTTTTTTCCATTTCCGCAGCCACGCAGCTCGGGTGAAACTATAACAAAGCCGAAACGCACCACTGTATCATCATTCTCGTCAGGATACCTTATCAGCAGATGTCCGACAGGAATACCGTTTTCATCCACTGCCGTAAGCGGTATGAACCTGTCACCTATAGCACCGCTATAGTTTTTGTCAAGCGCATCAGACGGCAGCGGAAACAGCTCTATCCTGTCCGCCGACCACTGATAAAGGCTTATCTCATCCCTTATCCAGCTGCATATCACAGCTGAATCCGACGATATGTATTTGCGCAATCTCATTCTTCCTGCCCCCTTCTTTTACTATATAGATGATACCATAACTTTCTTTTCATTTCAATACACATCTGCTTCTTTTGCCTTTTTGCACAAATCTCGCAATGGTTTTATTGCTATTATGATAGTTGAAATTTCCAGAGAATTAATATATAATATATAAAGAGTTATGTAAACGAATACATAAACTCCCCATATGCTTTAAGGAGGAAACTAAACCAATGAGATCAACCAAGAAGATCATGGCTCTGTGTCTTGCAACCGCAATGATCGCAGGTATGACAGGCTGTGATGAATCTGCACCTGCTACAAGTGGCGGAAATGCCGCAGTAGGCGGTACGACTGCACCCGCAGCAACACCTGCAACAACTACGACTACAGGCACGACAGCTGACCCTGATGAGAATGCCGCAACTGACGAGAAAGCAAAGGACATCGCAAGTGCTGACTTTGCTCCCGACGGAAAAGCCGGCGTTGTAAAGTTCCTGGGTTACTACGACATTACAGCAGGCTCTGACCAGTATCTGGTATTCCAGACAGAGGATTGGGGC
>JAGAKC010000484.1 GCA_017848155.1 Oscillospiraceae bacterium
CACAGACGCTCGGATTTATGGTGAGAGATATAAAGCTGATGGCAGAGGAGCTTGAAAGGCTTACGAGCTGATAAAAAAGGGAAGAATGACGATATGCATTTTATATCTGAGCAGGAAAACAGCATGTGGGAGGCTGCGCTGAAAAAGGACAGCGGCGCTTTTGCATGGCTTGTTTCGGCGGATGCGGTGATGGTGTGCGGAGGCTGCCGCATGACGGGTGAGCAGTATGCGGAGCTTGTTGCGGACTTCGGCATCTCGGGGTACGATATCACTCATTTCGAGGTGGTCATGGAGCGTGATGACACGGTGCAGGTGCATTATGTCATTATGACTGCCGCAGACTGCCCCGAAAACGCTGACCTTGCAGGAGTGTTTCATGTGACCTCCACATGGCAGAAGCAGGACGGGATATGGAAACTGATATTCAATATGGACCAGAGGGTGGTTTTATGAACGGAAATTACAGACTTGTATTATTGAGAGATGACGATACCATGAATGAAAAGGTATCGGAGTGGTTCAATGAAAAATGGGGAGTGCCCGTCGATGCGTACAGGGAGAGCATCATCGAGTGTCAGCGCAACAGGGACGGCAGGATACAGTGGTACGTGATGATGGACGGTGAAAGGATAATCGCAGGAATGGGAGTTATCGAGAACGACTTCCACGACCGAAAGGACCTTGCGCCGAATATCTGCGCAGTGTACACCGAGGAGGACCACCGCGGCGAGGGTCTTGCACGGCATCTGCTGCATTTCGTGTGCGCCGACCTTGCAAGGCTCGGTACAGATACGGTGTACCTTGTGACCGACCACGACGACTTTTATGAGCGCTGCGGCTTCCACCATTTCTGTGACGTCAGGGAGGACTGCGGCGACACAGCGAAGCTGTACAGACGTATCTCGAAAAGCGGAGAGAGCATAAGGGAGCTGAAAAGCTTCCTTGACAGCGAGGGACGGCTGACCGCTATACCTGCAAAGCGCAAAATGAAGCTGCATGTGCTGATTATGCTGTCGGAGCGCTTCGTGAGCGGAAAGGTGTACACCGAAAAAGAGGTGAACGCCGTGCTGGATGAGTGGCATACCTACGGCGACCCTGTAACGCTGCGCAGGGAGCTTTGCGACCACAAGATACTGATAAGGGATGACCGTGGCAGGGAATACAGGCTGTGTGACAAACTGCCAACGTTTGAGGACCTTGAACGGATATACGGTTGACATACCGCCGCACAAAAAGTCGGGAGCAGCTGCTCTTTTTCTGTTATAATACAGATACAGTCACGGAGAAAGAGGTGGTATGATGAACGGCTGGTCAGAGGGTATACAGAGTGCGGTGCAGTACATCGAGGACAATCTTACGGAGGAGCTTCGCATCGAGGACATAGCGGCACGTGCATATGTTTCGGCGTTTCACTTTCAGAGGATATTCAGCGTGCTGTGCGGCTTCACGGTGGGCGAGTACATACGTAACCGCAGGCTTACCCTTGCGGCGCAGGAGCTTTCCGCCTCGGATATGAAGGTCATAGATGCGGCGGTAAAGTACGGATATGATTCTCCCGACAGCTTTACAAGAGCCTTTACCCGTTTTCACGGAATATCTCCCTCGGCTGCAAAGGAGAGGGGCGCACGGCTCAGGTCGTTTGCGCCGCTGAAGATAAAGCTGACATTGGAGGGCGGAAATATGATCGAGTACAGGATAGTTGAAAAGGATGCATTTACGATAATGGGCAGGTCACGGAGATTCTGCGCCGACACATCCTACGAGGAGATACCGAGGTTTTGGCAGGAGCATTTCAGCACGGGCGGCGGAGATATCATAAAGGGCATGTTCGGTGCGTGTCTTGACGGTGACGGAAAGGATTTCGAGTACCTTATCGCAGACTGCTACATGCCGTGGAACGAGGTTCCCGAGGGCTGCATGACACGGGTGATACCTGCAGGTACATGGGCGGTATTTCCCTGCAGAGGTCCGCACCCCAAAGCGCTGCAGGACGTGAACACCGCCATATGGTCGGAGTGGCTTCCGTCGTGCAGGGAGTACAGGCTTGCGGGAAACTACAACCTGGAGGTGTACCTTGCACCGCCTGACCCTGACCCCGAGGCTACCTACAGCGAGATATGGGTGCCCGTAGAAAAGGTGTAAAAAAATACGGCTTCCGATGGGCGTGTCGGGAGCCGTTTCCTGTATTGACTTTACAAAGTACATCCTGTATAATTGTGCATGGAAGATGAAAGGAGCTGCGATATGGTAATACTTATAACAGGTGCGTCGCATACGGGAAAGACTGCGCTTGCACAAAGGCTGCTTGAGCGATACGGCTATCCGTATCTGTCCATAGACCATCTTAAGATGGGACTTATACGCAGCGGCAATACCTCGCTCACTCCGCTCAGCAGTGACGGGGAGCTTACAGACTATCTCTGGCCTGTCGTGCGTGAGATGATAAAGACGGCGATAGAAAATGAGCAGCACCTTATCGTTGAGGGCTGCTACATCCCCTTTGACTGGCAGAGCGGCTTTGAGCAGGAATATCTTGAAAGGATGCGGTATATCTGCCTTGTGATGAGCGAGCGCTACATCAGGGA
>JAGAKC010000485.1 GCA_017848155.1 Oscillospiraceae bacterium
ACTACTGCGAGGGTATGGACAGCTCAAAGTATCTGCCCGAATCATGGGAAGCGCTGCAGGCTGCGCTTGCTGACGCATACGCAGTATACGAAACAGAGGGCAGCGAGGATTCTGTCTATACCGAAGCACGGGCAAGGCTCGAAAAGGTGAAATGCGCCATGCTTTTTGCGGATACGGGCACGCCCGAAGCTCCCCTGCCCTTTAGGGAGATATCAGGTGATGCGCTGGTGCGTGATATGGGCGCAGGTATCAACCTCAGAAACACGATGGACGGACACTCTAATTTCGCACCGAATGAGACCTCATGGCAATCGGTACGCACCACAAAGGCATACATAAAGGCGCTCCATGACGCAGGCTTCAACACCGTGCGTATCCCTGTCACCTGGGGCGGCACAATCGACCGTGACACCTACGAGATAAGCACGAAGTGGCTCGACCGTGTGGAGGAGATAGTGGATTACTGCGTATCACTCGGAATGTACGCAATAATCAATATCCATCACGACGGCGCAGAGCAGACAGGCTGGCTGAGAGTTGCATCGGACGATATCGACGCAGTGCACGAGAAGTTTGAATGTGTATGGCGCAACATCGCAGAGCGCTTCAAGGACTATGACGAGCATCTTATCTTTGAATCCATGAACGAGATAACCTGCATGAGAGAGGACAAGAAAAACTCGCAGGAGGCGGTGGACTACGACACGCCGATAATCGTCGATCTTAATCAGATATTCGTGAATATTGTGCGCTCCACAGGCTCCAACAACGAAAAGCGATGGCTTGCGGCAGTGGCGCACTACGCAAACAGCGGAAACCACAAGGATTTCGTCCTGCCCGACGACCCTGCCGAGGTGCCGCACATCATGTTTGCGGCACATATCTACAAGTCGAACACCAACACTACATGGACCTATGACGAGGTGTATCAGGTGGTGAACGGTCTGAAAATGATGGCGGACAAGTTCGATGTGCCGATGTATCTCGGCGAATACGGAAACCGCACAAAAACGCAGGAGGGCACCGCAACAGGCTACAACGATGCGGCAAGAGCATACTTCTCCGAGATAGTCCACAGGGCATGTCAGACAGCAGGCGTAGTGCCTGTCGTCTGGGATCAGGGCTACGGCGAGGATAAGTACGAAACAGGTCTTTTCACCTACTGGGACAGGGAGCAGTGCATACCTCTTTTCAAAAGCATAACCGATGCGATGATGCGTGGAACATATCTCCCCAACAGCGAGCTAAATGATAACTGGGACTACACCGATGTGACGGAATCTCCCGAGGTGATACCGATAACAAAGCTCGATCCCGACTATAAAGAGCTTGAGATGGTAATAGGCTCGACGATGTACGTTTCCTCTAAGCCTGAACCTATAGGAAATAACGACGTTGTACTCTGGAGCAGTGATGATGAAAGCGTTGCAACAGTTTCCCACGGCTCACAGGGAGCTGTACATGCAGTGGGAATCGGCACGACCACTATAAGGCTCCGCACCCAGAACAGCGATATTTCCTCGGAAATAAAGCTGACGGTAAAAGCTGCCGAATACGAAAATGCACCATCAGAGGTGCTTGCGCCAAAGGATATGATAGTTGAACAGGGCAAGTCGCAGCTTATCGGTGCGGCTCTTCCCGAGGGTACAGAAGGCTATCTGACCTATAAAAGCTCCGACCCCGATACTGTTGCGGTAAGTCCCACGGGACGTGTATTTGCGGTCGGCACAGGAGCTGCTTATGTAACTATAACGGCGGACAGCGGCGCTTCGGCTGTTGTAAGGGTATACGCCACAGAGGACGCTGATGTCGCAGAGCAGCACGCTCCTACTGTCATGTCAGACTACAGCGGCGGAAAGGCTGATATCGACGCAGTGGGCGGCACTGCGGTGCTGGAGCTTACCACCGAGCCATTCGCACCTATATGCTTTACAAGCCGCAACAGCGCAGTCGTGTCGGTAAACAGCAGTACGGCGATAACTGCGGACGAAAACGGAAAGGTACGTGCCACCGTCACCGCAATGTCAGTCGGCAGCACCACCGTCACCGCAAGAGCCATAAACGGCGCAGAGATAAGCTATGAGGTGAACGTGCTTCACGAAACACCGTCAGCTCCATGGCTGCTGATAGCAGGTATAGCTGCCGCTGTCATCATAGCCATAGTCGCTGTGGTGATACTGGTCAGAAAAAAGAGAAATAAATAACACAGAGCCTGAGAAGTATGTGCTTCTCAGGCTCATTTTATTTACTCAAGCTCTACCGTCGTACCGAATATCGTGACTGATGCTATATCGCTCAGATTTACGGGATAGCTCCATTCCGCATTGCAGGTGATGACTCCGCCGCCGATAGCCGTATAGCAGGATGTTATGACACTGCCGTCAGCGGAAACTGTAGTTCCGTCCTTTGTGGTATAGCTGATGTCGCTATAGTCCACGCCATTCATAAAGCGGTCAGCGTCGACATCCGATACTATCTCCCAGCTGATGTCAAAGGGAGTCACGTATACAGTGCTAAGCAGCGCATCCTGTCCGCAGAGAGTGATGCTCCTGTCAGCATCTATTCTCTTGCCCTCAGTGCTGGACGTGGAGGTCATTACTGAGGGC
>JAGAKC010000051.1 GCA_017848155.1 Oscillospiraceae bacterium
ATGGGACGGCGCTTGTCCTTGTACTCGCCGCGGATGAGGTGCTGACGGTACAGGTCGTGGAAGGTGCGTGACATGCTGCCGATACCCTCTGAGGAGTATACCATAACGAGCTCGGGTGCGGTAAATTCCGCCTCGGGCAGGAGCTTCCAGCTGAAATCGAAGTGGTTGATACCCATTACAAGACGGGTCTTTTTGTGCTGGGTCACCTCTGCCTGTGCAAAGAAATTGCCGCTGTATACGAGGTTGAAGCCGTATGCCTCGCCGATGTCCTCGTTTGCGTTGTGGGAAACGAGCGCCACAAAGGGGTTGTTCTGGTGTGAGGATTCGCCCTTTACAGAGTCTACTCCCTGCTTTCCGTGGTGCAGGCGGCAGCGCTCCATGACACGCTCTCTCGCCCAGGAGCCGTTAAGGGTGATGAAGTCAAACTGCTCCGTGTCGAAGTCAACGCAGCCCGAAAGCACACGGCGCACATCAAACGGCTCTGCGCCCTTGTTTATCAGCTTCACGCTCCTTGTGATGACATCAAGGTCAGCGAAAACGGTGTAGTAAAGTATCACATCAAGTCCCGTGCGCTTGTCGCAGAGGGTCACCGCAAGGGTCTGCGCCTCGTTTTCCGCCGCAAAGGTGGCAGGAAGCTGCACGGTGCAGTCGGAAAGCTGCTGGGAGAGCACAGGCTTGCCGTCAGTTATCTCATAGGATACAAAGCGCAGGTCAAGGCTGCTCATGCCCTTGCTGTCCATCAGCATTATGCACGGCTCACGGTAGTCGCCTATGCCGTGGCAGGGATACTCAAACGGAGTGCTGTCCATGAAGGTGCCCATGTCACGCTCATTCACCTTGGGGGTATAGGGATTCTCGTCCAGACGCAGCAGGTAGGAAAGGTCGTCATCCCCGACACGCTTTCCGAAGTAGACATGCGCCAGATGACCGCTCTCCAGTGCGGCAAGTGCGTAGGTAACGTTCTTTCCGCTTAAGGTGAACATGGTCATTTCTTCTGTATAGGGGTCGTTTCCGCCCACCTGCCAGCGATAGGGGGAGTACTCCTTTCTGATCTTCTTTGCAGTTATAAGGTTCATCGCAGTGGTGTCCTTTCACTCTGTAATAGTTGATGATAACGCAGTCTGCGTATAAAGAAAGTATAGCATATTCCGCATATTAATTCAAGCGGAAAAAATAAATTTTTATGGTTCCTGTAATCATTTCCCGCGCGAAGCGCGAATTGGTTTAGGTCAAGCCTTTTTAAAGGCTTGTGGGGCGTGGAGCAAAGCCCCACCACTCAGCGCAAAGCGCTGTATTATGCCAACAAAGCGCTAAAGGGGTTTGGGGGACGCATCCGCACAAGCGGATTGCGCAGTGAAACCGAAACAATGAGTTTTCCCCCAACATTTTTTGATGGTTCAATACCATCAAAAAATGAATTATAGGTTTTCAGACATGAGCTAATCCTGCTATGCTCACTCAAAAGGATACTTTAATCCCCACTCCTGACGGAGTCCGTCCATTATCCGCATAACACGGAGTATCTCGCTGTGCGGCATGTCCTTACACTCGCAGCTGCCCTCTGCTATCGCAGCAAGGGATGACTGCACCTCGTACTCGAAGCCTGTTATCTGCGGCGGCGTGTCGTAGCGTGTCACCGTGCCGTCATTCAGCGTTACGATGATGCCCTCGCAGTTGTTGGTGTTGATGAACTCTATCCTGCCCTTGTCGCCGTATATCATGCCCCTGTTGTCGGTGTTGGAGTTCATATTGCTGTGCAGCAGCGCTGTCCTGCCGCCCGAAAA
>JAGAKC010000486.1 GCA_017848155.1 Oscillospiraceae bacterium
GGGGTCACGGCGACCTTGACGTGGAGATGGCGCTGCGCCATTCCTGCAACATCTTCTTCTACGATACAGCGAGAAGGCTCGGCATCGACAGGCTTGCGGAGTGGGCGGCTCGCTTCGGCGTGGGCACAGACCTCGGCTTCGAGCTTACGATGGAAACGGGACAGATGACCTCAAAGGAGCTGTACGAAAAGCTTGGTCTTACATGGAACAACGGTGACGTGGTGCAGGCAGGCATCGGTCAGTCGGAAACGCTGCTGACGCCGCTTCACATGGCGGTGCAGGCTATGACCATCGCCAACCGTGGCGTGCGCTACAGACCGCACATCGTAAAGGCGGTGTACAACTACGACTACACCGAGCTTATAAGCCGCACCGAGCCTGAGGTGGTGGAGGATATGTCGGAGTTTGCTCATTATTTCGACACCGTAACAGAGGGCATGGTGATGGTATCTGATGCGGCGAGCTTCGCTGTGGGCGGTCAGTGGGTGAACATCTACGACTACAAGGGCATAACCGAGGACGTGGCGACAAAGACAGGTACTCCGCAAAAGACCACCACGACATACAACTCCGCCATAATCGGCTTCTATCCTGCGGACGACCCCGAGATAGCTTTCGGAATACTGATGGAGGAGGGCGAGTACAGCCGTCACATTGCGGCAAATCTCATCTCCGCCTACATCACGGGCGAATTTGACCCCGAATACGACGAGGACGGAAACGCAGTGGATGCATTGTGATAGCGGATAGTGCAGATTGCACAAAATAATTCAAGTTTTATTGCTTAATTCTCACAAAATTTTGTAAAATTATAAAAAGACCTTTTCATAAGGCGAATTTTGTGATAAAATAATACTAAGGTATTGTATGCAGTCATATAAATAGTAAGATACAGCATATATAAAAACTTTGACAGAGAGGGGAAATACAATGTCACAGATCATTGCGGTCACCGCAGGTAAGGGCGGTACAGGTAAGTCCACGACATCGGCGAATGTTGCTACGGCGCTTGCTTCTCTTGGCAAGAAAACGCTGGTCGTAGAGCTGGACTTCGGTCTTAGATGTCAGGACATCATGCTTGGTATCAAGGATAAGGTCAAGCACGATATCGGTGAATATCTGGAGGGCAAGATAGATATCCTCACGGCTACCACAAAGGTGGACCGTGTAGATAATCTCTACCTTGTCTGCGCTACCAGAAACCCGTTTATTGAGATAAATCCCGAGAAGATCATGGAGGTATGTGAGGAGATGCGCAAGCACTTCGACTACATCATCATGGACACTGCGGGTATCGGAAGCTCCGTTTTCAGCGTTATCAAGGCGGCTGAGCTGATACTTATGGTAACGACCCCTGATACGGTGTGCGTTCGTGACGGTGCTATACTGTCCGACTTCCTTTATGTAAAGAACTGCACCAACCAGCGCCTTGTCATCAACAAGGTAAGTGCAAACTTCAAGGACGAGGAGATACTTTACGACCTTGACGAGGTAATGGACAGCGTTGGTATTCCGCTTATCGGCGTTGTGCCCGAGGACATGAACATCAAGATCTGCGGCGCAAAGGGCGAGCCGCTTCCGCCTAACTGCGGCGGTGCAAAGGCTTACGCTGCCATCGCAAGACGTATCGTAGGCGATGACGTTCCGCTCACCATCAACATCAACTAAAATTTTTTCGAGGAGTGAACTCCATGCATATCGCACTTATTGCACACGATTCTAAAAAGGAGCTTATGGTCCAGTTCTGTATCGCCTACTGCGGCGTGCTGAGCCGACATTCCATCTGCGCCACGGGCACAACGGGAAAGCTTGTTTCCGAGGCGACAGGACTACATATCCAGAGATTTCTCAGCGGCTCTCAGGGCGGCGACCAGCAGCTTGCTTCCAGCATCTCCTGCAACGAGATAGACCTGCTTGTGTTCTTCCGTGATCCGCTCAACAAGAAATCGCACGAGCCCAATGACATAAATCTTCTTCGTCTGTGCGACGTGCACAACATTCCTGTTGCGACAAATATAGCCACCGCCGAGGCGCTTATCCATGCGCTTGAGCGTGGTGACCTCGACTGGCGTGAATACATGCGCAGCTGAGTTTTTTTCGGAATCAAAAGCGTACCCGTGTGGGTGCGCTTTTTTATTTTTCCCCCTGTTGCAATTTTTCCCGATATGTGGTATTATTAATATGGATCATTATGAATAAGAAAGGAATACAACTATGAACATCAAACCCCAGAAGGGCATGCAGGAATATCTGCCCGAGGCAGCCGCACAGCGTGACCGCCTTATGAACATCATTCTCGATACCTACACCAGGAGCGGCTTCACACGCATCTACACTCCCGCAGTGGAGAGTGCGGAGAATCTCGACAAGAGCGACGGCGGCGATAACCTGAACCTTATCTTCCGCATCATGAAGCGTGGCGAAAAGCTGGCTTCGGCGCTGGCAAAAAGTCCAGTTGACGAAAAGGAGCTCTGCGACTTAGGACTTCGCTATGACCTGACGCTGCCGCTGTCAAGATACTACGCAAACAACCGCAACAGCCTGCCCAACCCCTTTAAGGTGATACAGATAGACAAGGTGTACCGTGCGGAGCGCCCCCAGCGTGGCAGGCTCCGTGAGTTCGTGCAGTGCGACATCGACATCTTAGGCTCGGACAGCTACGTGAACGAGATAGAGCTTATAAACGTGACCGCAAAGGCGCTGACAAAGATAGGTATAGGCGAGTTCACCGTGCGTGTGAACGACAGACGTGTGCTGAGAAACTCGCTCATGACCATGGGCTTCCCCGAGGAGAGCCTTGACACCGTTTCCGTTTCCTTTGACAAGCTGGACAAGATAGGCGCAGAGGGCGTTGCCGCAGAGCTTACCGAAAAGGGCATGCCCGAGGAAGCTATCAAGGCGCTGACAGGTCTGCTGGAAAAGGGCAGGCTGACCCTTGACGACATGGCGGAGTACTGCAGCGAGGACGCTAAGGAGATACTGGAGCAGCTGCGCACGGTCATCACGACCGCTGACAAGCTGTCCGACGGCTACTCTGTTGAGTTCGACCCCTCTTTAGTCAGAGGTCAGGGCTACTACACAGGCACGGTGTTCGAGGTGCAGAGCAAGCAGTTCGGCGGAACTGTCGCAGGCGGCGGACGTTACGATAACCTCATCGGCAGATTCACAGGCGATACCGTACCTGCTGTCGGCTTCTCCATCGGCTTTGAGCGTATCTTCTCCATCGTTCAGGAGAACAATATCCAGCTTGCGGGAACTCGCAGAAAGACCGCTGTACTGTATAAGAGCGAGGACGTGCTTGACGCCATCGCAAAGCAGGACGAGCTGACCGCTGACAGCGATGTTACTCTCGTGCTCGTACCCAATCCCAAGAAGATCGACAAGGTGTACAGCAGAGTCAAGCAGCAGGGCTTTGACGAGATAATCAAGGTCAACCTGTAAGTAGCGGCGGATGGCATATCAAAAATGAGGTCAACATGAAAAAACAATTTCTTGAAATAGGCAAGGTAGTTGCCACGCAGGGCATCAGGGGCGAGGTGAGGGCGCAGTATTACTGCGACAGCGCAGAGGTGCTGTGCGACTTTGACACGCTGTACTTTGACAAGGGCAGGACGGAGATACACGTTACCCGTGCCTACCCCCACAAGAACATCGTGGTGATGAAGATAGAGGGCATCGACACCATCGAAGCTGCACAGCCCTATATCGGCAAGATACTCTACATGGACAGGGATGATGCGGAGCTTGAAGAGGGTCTGTACTTCATTCAGGACATCATAGGTCTTACCGTAAAGGACGTTGACACAGGCGCAGTTTACGGTAAGATAACCGACGTCTACCAGAACGGCGCAAGCGATGTGTACTCCATTAAAAAGGAGAACGGCACGGAGCTTATGTTCCCCTGCATCGACGAGGTAGTTATAAAGACCGACATCGAGGGCGGCGAGATGCTGATACGTCCGCTCAAAGGACTGTTCGACGATATCGGGGACGACGCTGAATGAGGATAGATATTGCAACGCTGTTCACGGAGATGTGCGACAGCGTTCTTCATGAGAGCATAGTCGGACGTGGCATAAAGAACGGCTTTATCGAGATATACACCCACGATATCCGTGACTACACCGAGAACCGTCACCGCAAGGTGGACGACAAGCCCTACGGCGGCGGCACGGGCATGGTCATGCAGGCGCAGCCTGTCTATGACTGCGTTATGGACATCGTGTCAAAGCACAGGAAGCGCCCGAGGATCATATACATGTCGCCGCAGGGCGAGGTGCTCACTCAGGAAAAGGTCAAGGAGCTTGCCCGTGAGGAGGGACTTATACTCCTCTGCGGTCATTATGAGGGCATCGACCAGCGTGTGCTGGATGAGCTGGAGTGCGAGGAGCTGTCCGTGGGGGATTATGTACTCACGGGGGGCGAGCTTCCTGCGCTCATCGTTGCGGATGCGGTGGCAAGATTACAGAAGGGCGTGCTTCCGAATGAGGACGCCTACAGCATCGAGAGCCACTACAACGGACTTCTGGAGCATCCGCAGTACACCATGCCACGTGTGTGGAGGGGCAGAGAGGTGCCCGTGGAGCTTACGACAGGCGACCATAAGGTGATAGCCGAGTGGCAGAGGAGAGCTGCGCTTCGGGTGACGGAGGACAAGCGCCCCGATATGCACGAGCAGTATATGGACAGCCTTCTGGAGAGCTTCCGTGACGAGTTCATCGAGGCAAAGGGACTTGACGACGACACCGAGATAACGGAGGTATTCCGTTTCGGCAGAAACGAGGAGGAGTCGGAAAGGCTGTTGAAGCTGGTGCTGCGTGGAAAGAAGCGTGCAAGCACCATGAGCCTTCGTGCCTACGAAAGCGACGGCGAGCCGCTCCCTGAAAAGGGCAGCTACAGCATCGTCACCGACTGGGACGGTATACCACGCTGCGTCATAAAGGTGACGAGGGTGAGCGTTATACCGTTCTGCGACATCACGCTTCAGCAGGCGCTGAAGGAGGGCGAGGACACCGAGCTTTCCGCATGGCAGGAGAAGCACAGGGACTACTTCGATATGCACGGAATGCTTTACGGCTACAGCTTTTCAGAGGACATGCCCGTGGTGTATGAGGAGTTCCGTGTTGAGTACAAGAAACGACAGAGTTGAGAGTTGAGAGGTAGAGCTATGTTCAGACCTATGAGAAGATTCAGGCAGGAGCTTTCGCAGGAGATGTGCAGCTCCATACTTAAGGACAGGAGCTGGGGCGTGCTTGCCGTGGCAGGAGATGACGGCTACCCGTATGCGGTGCCGCTGTGCTATGCGTACAGTGACGGGAAGATATACTTCCACTGCGCAAGGAGCGGTCATAAGAACGACGCGCTGAAAAGGGAGCCTAAGGCTTCTTTCTGCGTTGTGGACAGCGACGAGATAGTGCCCGAGGAGTACACCTCGCACTTCCGCAGCGTCATCGTTTTCGGCAGGGTGCATGAGGTGGATGACGACAAGGTGCGCCGTGAGGTGATAGAGCGCATTGCGCTGAAATTCCATCCCCACGATACCGCAGAGCACAGAAATGCTGCGATAGACAAACAGTTCCGTCCCATGTGCATCATGGAGATGGAGATAGACCATATGAGCGGCAAGGA
>JAGAKC010000487.1 GCA_017848155.1 Oscillospiraceae bacterium
GGGTGCGTTTATCGACCAGATGGCTGCCCTTATAAACACAGATATCGGCGGACTTAACGAGCTTGCAAAGAAGCACACCACCATCTACCCCATAGCTTCACGCTGCGGTGTTTTTGCAAAGAGCGATATCCAGCCGCTGCTTAACGACGGCGCAAAGCGCAGTGATGTTGCGGCGTCTGTATTCCAGTCCGTGGTAAATCAGACCATAAGCGGACTTGCCTGCGGAAAGCCGATAAAGGGCAATGTCGCATTTCTCGGCGGACCGCTGCATTATCTTTCGGAGCTTCGTCAGCGCTTTATTGAAACGCTTGACCTGAAGCCCGAAAATATAATCTTCCCTGATAACGCAAACCTGTTTGTCGCTATGGGCTGCGCCCTTTCAGACGAAAGCGAGGAGGCATTCTTTGACGCTCTTGTGGCGAAGTCTGCAATGCTGGAGGAGAATCAGCTCCGTGAGGTCGAGCGCCTTGCTCCGCTTTTCAGTGACGAGGATGAGCTTGCCGAATTCAAGGCTCGCCATGCGATGTCCGTCATACCCACAGCGGAGATATCGCAGCACAGCGGTGCCTGCTATCTCGGTGTGGACGCAGGCTCCACCACGACAAAGGCGGTGCTGCTGAATAAGGATGCGGAGATACTGTATTCCTATTACGCAGGAAACGGCGGCGACCCGTTAAAGTCCGTTATCGGCATTTTAAAGGAGATATACTCGCTGCTGCCTGATGATGCATACATAGCAAAGGCATGTACCACAGGCTACGGTGAGCACCTTATCAAGGCGGCTCTCGGAGCGGATTTCGGCGAGATAGAAACTATGGCGCACTACAAGGCGGCTGACAAGATACTGCCCGGTGCGGAGTTCATACTCGATATAGGCGGTCAGGACATGAAGTGTATGACCGTAAAGAATGGTGAGATAGACAGTATCCTGCTTAACGAGGCATGCTCCTCGGGCTGCGGCAGCTTTATCGAGAATTTCGCAAACGCTCTCGGAATGACCTCCGCAGAGTTTGCAAAGCTGGGTCTTTCTGCGCAGAATCCTGTTGATCTTGGCTCACGCTGCACGGTATTTATGAATTCCCGTGTAAAGCAGGCGCAGAAAGAGGGTGCGACTGTTGCCGATATTTCGGCAGGTCTGTCGTATTCTGTTGTAAAAAATGCGCTGTTCAAGGTCATCAAGCTGCGTGATACTTCCTCGATGGGCGAGAAGATAATCGTGCAGGGCGGTACGTTCATGAACGATTCCGTACTGCGTGCTTTTGAGAACATCTGCGGCAAAAAGGTCATCCGTCCCGACAAGGCAGGTCTTATGGGCGCATACGGAAGTGCGCTGATCTCCATCGAGCGTGACGACGGCAAGGGCAGCACTATCGCTCCGCCTGAAAAGCTGGATGGCTTCAAATCTGAAAAGACCACAGCACGCTGCGGAAAGTGCAGCAACAACTGTCTGCTGACTATATCGAAATTCCCCGACGGAACGAGATATATCACGAACAACCGCTGTGAGCGTGGCGCAGGAAACGTTTCGGGCAAGGAAAAGCTGCCGAATCTGTTCGATCATAAATACCATCTGCTTTTTGACAGGGAGAGCCTGCCCGAGGGTACCGCAAGACGTGGCGTCGTGGGCATTCCGAGAGTGCTTGGAATGTACGAGAACTACCCGTTCTGGCATACGTTCTTTACGGAGCTTGGTTTCTCTGTAAAGCTGTCGCCGAAATCCTCCCGTGAGATATACGACCGTGGCATCGAAACGATGCCGTCCGAATCGGTGTGCTATCCCGCAAAGCTGGCGCACGGACATATTCAGGCGCTGGTGGATGACGACGTAAAGCTGATATTCTATCCCTCGCTTCCGTATGAGATGAAGGATATAACAGGCGGCGACAACCACTACAACTGTCCCGTCGTTGCGACCTACAGCGAGGTAATAAAGAACTCCGTCCCCGAGCTTCGCAAGGACGTGAAGTTCATGAATCCGTTCCTGCCCATCTTCCACAAAAAGAGAATGGGAGAGCGCCTTTATGAGGAGTTTAAGGCGGCGCTTCCCGATATGAAGATAACCAAGGCGGAGATAAAGTCTGCGCTTGAAAAGGCATATGCCGAGGACGAGCTGTTCAAGGCAGAGATGCGTGAAAAGGGCGAGGAAACGCTTAAATATCTTGAGGAGAACGGAAAGCAGGGAATCGTGCTTGCAGGCCGTCCCTATCATGTAGACCCCGAGATAAACCACGGTCTGCCCGAGATGATAACGGGTTATGGCTATGCGGTGCTTACCGAGGACAGTATCGCCCATCTTGAACAGGTGGTGCGTCCTATCCGTGTCGTTGACCAGTGGGTATATCATACAAGACTGTATGCGTCGGCGCATGTTGTCGGAAAGCACGAATGTCTGGAGCTGGTACAGCTCAATTCCTTCGGCTGCGGACTTGATGCGGTAACCACCGACCAGGTGCAGGAGATACTCCGCAGCTTCGGCAAGATGTACACCTGCCTCAAGATAGACGAGGTGAACAACCTCGGTGCGGCAAGGATAAGACTGCGCTCGCTCATCTCTGTCGTGGAGGAGAGAAAGCGCCATAACTTCAAGCCCGTACAGGGTCATGTGGGTTATGTAAGGCAGCCTGAGTTTACTCCGGAGATGCGTGAAAAGCACACCATACTTTGTCCGCAGATGGCGCCTATACATTTTGATATGCTGGAGTCTGCATTCCAGCACAGCGGCTACAATGCCGTGATACTTACCGACTGCTCAAAGTCAGTCGTGGACGAGGGTCTGAAATACGTAAACAACGATGCGTGCTATCCCTCTATCCTTATCGTGGGTCAGCTTATCCATGCGCTTAACAGCGGCAAGTATGACCTCAGCAACACCTCCGTAATGATAACGCAGACGGGCGGTGCGTGCCGTGCAACGAACTATGTGGGTATGCTCAAAAAGGCGCTCAAGGATGCAGGTCACGAGAATATACCGCTCATCTCGCTCAATATGGTGGGACTTGAAAAGCAGAGCGGCTTCAGCCTTTCGCTCCAGATGGCGATAAGAGCCATCATGGGCGTCGTATACGGCGATGTGCTTTCACGCTGCCTGTACAAGGTGCGTCCGTATGAGGTGGAAAAGGGCAGTGCAAATGCGCTGTACCAGAAGTGGAGAGTATTCCTTAAGGAGGAGCTTAAGTCCCTTTCGCTCAGCCGTTTCAACAGGAATGTGCGCAATATCGTCAAAGAATTTTCCGAGTTCCCTGTGCTTGACATCAAAAAGCCGAGGGTAGGCCTTGTGGGAGAGATACTTGTAAAGTTCCATCCCGTTGCGAATAATGACATAATCGGACTTCTTGAGAATGAAGGCTGCGAGGTAGTAGTTCCCGACCTTATGGGATTCTTCTACTATGTCTGCTCGCACGGCAAGACAAAGAGCGAGCTTCTGTACCTGTCAAAGAAAAAGGCATTTGCCGAAAATATGGCAGTAAAGCTGATAAAGGCTATGGAGGGCAGCTACCGCAAGGCGGTAAAGGGAACGAAATTCGGCTGCCCGGGCGACATCTTTGAGATGCGTGAGATGGTACGTCCCATCGTATCTCCGGGAAATATCGCAGGCGAGGGATGGTTCCTTTCCGCAGAGATGCTGGAGCTTATCCATGACGGCGTTCCCAATATCGTTTGTATGCAGCCGTTTGCATGCCTGCCCAATCACGTAACGGGCAAGGGCGTTATCGGCGAGCTGCGCAGACAGCATCCCGAATCCAACATCGTTGCGGTGGACTTTGACCCCGGAGCGTCCGAGGTAAATCAGGTCAACCGTATAAAGCTGATGCTTACACAGGCATATGCAAACGCAGGTATAAGCAGACGTGATGTGGTGGTGGAGGATAAGTATTCCGAATTGCTTTCGGAGCAAAATTGATCCATGTCGGGCGCAGTCTGCCCGAAATGACCGAAGCGCCGTGTGGCAGGCGCAGAGTAAAGACAGAAAGGACATTATTATGGCAACAACACGTTTTTCTACAGAAAATAACCAGTCAGGCGGAAATCTCCCCAAGGGCGTAGGTACACTGGTCGTCATCGGACTTGTGGTATTACTTGCTATCATCGTTGCATTCAACAGCTTCACTGTTGTAAACGAGGGCTTCATCGGAGTAAAATACCAGTTCGGTAAGATCGCGGACAGCGATCTTTCCGCAGGTCTTAACTTCCACATCCCCTTTATGGAGGAGATCGAGCAGGTGGATATCCGTGAGCAGGTATACGCAGTTACTACTGACGCCTACACCAGCGATACCCAGACCGTAAATGAGCTTATGCTTAAGGTGAACTACTATTACGACGGAACTCAGCTTTCTGAGATAATCCGTACCATCGGTATCTCCAATGTTGAAACGAAGCTGCTCGTACCGAACGTGGCAAAGATCACAAAGGACGAGATCGGTAAGGTACAGGCAGAGATGCTGGTACAGAACCGTTCCGATGTTCAGAACGCTATCTTTGCAAAGATCAAGGACGCACTTGCACCTCAGGGCATCATCGTCACAGCCTTTGCTATCGAGAACCTTTCCTTTGACGACGCTTTCGAGCAGTCTATCCAGGCTAAGGTGATCGCTGCACAGGACGCTCTTAAGATGCAGAACAAGACAGCCGAGAAGGAAGAGGAAGCAAAGCAGCAGGTCATCGCCGCACAGGCAGAGGCTGATTCTCAGAAGATCAAGGCTGACGCAGAAGCATACGCTATCCAGGTCGTTCAGGAGCAGATCGCTCAGTCCCCTGACTATATCGAGTATCTGAAGATAAGCAACTGGAACGGCGTTCTGCCCCAGGCTATCGGTACAGAGGTAAATCCGTTCATTGCACTTGACGGTGATTACGCCACTGCTACAAGACAGAATGTCCAGTCTGCACCTGTTGTATCTACAGGCACGGCACAGTAAGCTGCACAACAGATAAGTATAAGGGATCACGGCTTCCGACGGCTATGCGAAGCGGAGCCATGATCCCTTTTTGATATTAAAAAAGGACGGTAATTATTTTGGATTATATATCACTGAAAAGAAACGCACTGAACAGCTTTTTCTCACGCACCAACGAGATGCAGCGCAAAGCGGTGTTCAAGGTAAACGGTGCGGTGCTGATCATCGCAGGCGCAGGCAGCGGCAAGACCACTGTACTCTGTAACAGGATAGCGAACATGATGCGCTTCGGAAATGCGTTCAATGACACCGAGGTGCGTGGTATCACTCCCGAGGAGGAGCAGTTCCTGTACGAGTTTCCTGCTCTTGAAAAGACTCCCGAAAATGCGCAGCGCCTTGCGGAGATAGTGGCAGTAGATCCCATAAACCCGTGGAATATCCTTGCCATCACCTTTACGAACAAAGCGGCGAGCGAGCTTAAAAATCGTCTTATCTCCATGATAGGCGAGGAGGCGGAGAGGATAAATGCGTCTACCTTCCATTCCGCATGCGTCAAGATACTGCGCCGTGAGATAGAGCACCTCGGTTACAAGAGCAGCTTCACGATATACGATGACGATGATTCCAAGCGTATCATCAAGGACGCAATGAAGAAGCAGGGCATCGACGAAAAGGTGTTCAATCCAAAGGTGTTCAAGAATATCATCTCACGCTGCAAGGACAAGATGATATCCGCATCGGAGTTTGCAAGGACCGCAGGAAGCTCCCTTGACATAATGGAGAAGCGTGCGGCTGATATCTATAAGGATTATCAGGCGGCGCTCGAAGCGGCAAATGCGGTGGATTTTGATGATATCATCTGCCTTACCGTCCGTCTTTTCGAGGAGAATCCCGATGTGCTTCAGCACTATCGCAACCTGTATAAATACATAATGGTGGACGAGTATCAGGACACAAACGTTGCCCAGTATCGCCTTATCGCACTGCTTGCGGGCGACAACGGAAATCTCTGCGTCGTTGGCGATGATGACCAGAGTATCTATCGTTTCCGTGGTGCGACTATCGAAAATATCCTCAGCTTTGAGAATCAGTACAAGGGCTGCGAGGTCATCAGACTTGAGCAGAATTACCGCTCCACGGAAAACATCCTCAATGCGGCAAATGCCGTCATCCGCAACAACCGTCAGCGTAAGGACAAGGCGCTGTGGTCTGACCTTGGCGAGGGCGAAAAGATAAAATGCTGCAAGTTTGAGAGCGAGATGTCAGAGGCTAAATTCATCGCTGATACCATTCTGGAGGGCGCAAAGGACGGAAAGAGCTACTCGGATTTTGCGCTGCTGTATCGCAACAATGCCCAGTCACGCAGCTTTGAGAATGCACTTGCACGCTCAGGCATACCCTACAAGATAGTTGGCGGTGTGCGCTTCTACGACCGAAAAGAGATAAAGGACATCATGTCCTATCTTGCGCTGCTGAATAATCCGTATGATATCGTGCGCTTCCGCAGGGTCATCAACGAGCCTAAGCGTGGAATAGGCGATGCAACTGTCGAGGAGATAGTGCGTATCGCAGAGGGACTGCGCATCTCTCCGCTGGAGGTATGCCGTGAGGCGTCGCAGTATGAGAGCCTTTCCAGAAAGGCAGGAGCGCTTAAGGCTGCCGCAAATCTCTTTGACGAGCTGGACGAGCTTGCAGATACACTGCGCCTTGACGAGCTTATCGACGCAGTGGCTGAAAAGAGCGGCTACATTCAGGCGATGAGAGCGCTTGGAGATGAGGGCGCAGCAAGGATAGAGAATATCAGCGAGCTTAAATCCAATGCACTTGCGCTTATTCAGGAGGACGATACTGTCACACTGCCCGATTTCCTTGAGCAGGTGGCGCTGGTGTCCGACCTTGACAGCTATGATACCGAAACTGACAGAGTATCGCTTATGACGATGCACAGTGCAAAGGGTCTGGAATTTGATACGGTATTCCTTGTGGGAGCAGAGGACAACATCTTCCCGAGCTACCGTGCGCTTGGTGACCTGCCCGAGATGGAGGAGGAGCGCCGTCTTGCATACGTTGCTATCACCCGTGCAAAGCGGATGCTGTATGTAACGCACACTGCGTATCGTATGCTCTACGGTCAGACCATGAGAAACAAGCTTTCTACCTTCATCAGGGAGATACCCGAGGAGCACATCATCATGAAGGGCGACAAGCCTCGTGAGAATACGGGAATGACCTTCGTGAAACGTGAAAAGCCGAATTATCTTGCAGAGCAGGCTGCAAAGAAGCCTGTGATACCGCAGCCCGTGAATACAGGTGTGGTGTTTGCGGCAGGCGACAGGGTACGTCATAATGTATTCGGTCAGGGCACTGTTACCGAAGCAAAGCGCATGGGCAATGACACTATGCTGAGCATTGAATTTGACAGCGCAGGCGCAAAGAAGCTGATGGCTAATTTCGCAAGGATAGAAAAAGTGTGATAAGAGCAATACCCGTGAAGCTGTACTTCACGGGTATTCTGATATGGTTGTACACTTATGCGGAAAGTGTTATAAACCAGGAAAGATGTTAGTTTGTCAATAGAATTGGACATGCTTTGCCGGAATTTATAGCACAGCAGGAGCTAAACGTCTGGCTTAAAGGTGATAAGCATTTTGAAATAGTTGTTTCAAGGTGCAAAGGCTGTTGATATGATCTGCTGCTTAAACGGTTATCAGTTGTGAAGAGTTATTCACCTGCCGCTTCGGGTATCATCCATATTCACCCCCACAACACCGCCCGCTGCGGAAAAAACGATACAAAGCACAGCCTTTACAAACAGCAATATCCCGCCTGCCCTGCGGAAGAATAATGCCGGGATAAGCAGCAGTATGAAATACATGATACCGCATATCGCACCTGTGCGCAGGCCCTCTCTGTGGCGCAGCTTTCCTGCTGTCCTGCCGCCGAAGAAACAGGACACGGACATGACTATCATAGCCGCTGTCCCTGAAAGGCTTTCGGAAGAGTCGGAGATAAGCAGCAGAAGTGCTGCCGCACAGGACAGTATCAGCGTCATAACGACGCTCTTCAGTAATCCTGCGGTATAGGGAAGAGTTCTGTGGTCGTGTTTTGCCTTTCTCATGATGTGCCCTCCGAAAAGTGACTTTTGTTACAATATATGCACGACCTGTCCCGAATAGCATTATAAGGCAGCAAAAAAGCTCCCGTGAGATATCATTTTATCTCATGGGAGCTTATATTATATCGTCATTTATTCTGCCAGCAGCTTCTCAACGCTTGCCAGCTTAACGCATACGCAGAATATCTCCATAGCCTGACGAAGCTCATCTACCGTGGGGAATGTGGGAGCGATGCGGATGTTGCTGTCGTGAGGGTCGTTGCCGTAGGGGTAGGTCGCACCTGCGCCTGTCATAACAACACCTGCGTCTGCGGCAAGGGAAACTATCCTCTTTGCACAGCCGTCCATAGCGTCAAAGCTTACAAAGTAGCCACCCTTAGGCTTCTGCCAGCTGCCGATACCGAGAGGAGCGATCTTCTTGTCCAGCATGTACAGCACTACGCTGAATTTCGGCTGGATGATGGCTGCGTGACGCTTCATATGGTTCTTGATGCCGTCGAAGTTCTTGAAGTATTTGCAGTGGCGCAGCTGATTCAGCTTGTCAAAGCCGATGGTCTGCACGGTCATCTGTCCCTTTATGAAATCTATATTGTTCTTGCTTGCAGCGATTATTGCAAGACCGCCGCCGGGGAAGGATATCTTGGAGGTAGATGTGAACTGGAATACCATATCGGGGTTGCCTGCTTTTTTGCATTCCTCGATGATATTGAGCAGTGTGTCGTGATCGTCTGACAGATGGTGAACGCAGTATGCGTTGTCCCAGAAGATGCGGAAATCCTTAGCCGCAGGCTTAAGATTCGCAAAGCGTCTTACCACCTCATCGGAGTAGGTGATGCCTGTGGGGTTGGAGTACATGGGAACGCACCAGATGCCCTTGATCTCCTCGTCCTCTGCGACCAGCTTCTCAACGGCATCCATATCAGGTCCGTCAGCCTTGTAGTCAACAGTTATCATCTCGATACCGAGGGACTCGCAGATCGCAAAATGTCTGTCATATCCGGGCACTGGGCACAGGAACTTTACCTTGTCGCACTTGCCCCAGGGCTTCTCGCCGCCGTACACACCGAAATGAAGCGCACGGATGATGGTATCATACATCAGCTGCAGCGAGGAGTTACCTCCCACGATGATCTCGTCATCGCCTATTCCGAGCATCTCTGTGAACAGTGCCTTTGCTTCGGGAATACCGTCCAGCACGCCGTAGTTGCGGCAGTCGATGCCGTTAGAGGACTTGTAATCTCCGTCAAGGCAGGACAGCAGCATGTCTATGGACAGGTCGAGCTGCTCGGGGGCAGGCTTTCCTCTGGACATATCCAGCTTAAGACCCTTTGCCTTGTACTCCTCATACTGTTTCAGCAGGGCGGACTTTTCCGCTTCAAGCTGCTCTTTGTTCATTTCTGTGTAAAGCATGTTGTGACCCTTTCTTTTATATATGATTCAATAATATAATATATGTTAGTATATGTCGCCTTGATAATTATATCATAAGGTATTGTGTTTTGCAAGCGTTTTTTAAAAATCTTGCAAAAAACCAAAACTACAGTACTTAATACGGCGCATTTTGGGCAATATTGCTATTGGTCCAGACATATCATGTCATTTTCTGCTGCAAAGGTACAGCGCTTTTTTCACTCATATTTATGTAACAGGTTTTCACAGCTCGTTCATGTTATAATATACATATTCGACATGAGAATCTTGTTGAATATTAAGGGTTGCAATTGGTGAATGTCGGATGTATAATGAAATTGACAGAATAATAAGGAGGAATCACCATGTCATCCTTTGTCCAAAGGAAGAAAAAGCTTATTCTTGGAATAGGGATATCCGTGCTTGTTATAGTCATAGCTTTTTTCGCTTTTAGATTTTATATTTCAATGTATCATTTTGAGTATATTGACATGGGTTTCAGCAGAGAATTTTCAGATGAGGAAAAAGCTATGGATATCATATCCGAATGTGGAGTAAGATACCCTCAGTTTGAGGATCCCTCTATATTTGATGATATATCCAGAAAAAAGATCATTATGTATGATGATATGAATAACATCGTCTGCATGTATGCCATAGACAAGGCGCACGAGTACGATCATTTTCTGAAATTAAATTATGAGGTCATAAAGACTTCCGACACTATCACCGTATCATTCAAGGGTCTTGGCTATCCCGACAAGGGTGAGGGCGAACCTGTGCCGCTTGATAAGGACTTTGTTTTCGACATCAGCAGGGTGAATGAGGGCATAGAGCCGCAGCTTATTGACGCAGTACAGTAAACAACTTATTTTTGGGGGTAAAAATTATGAAAAAGCTCATATCCGTTGTAATTGCATGTGCCGCTGCACTTTCTATCTCTGTTTGTGCAGGTGCAAGAAATATGACTGCATCCGAGCTTCCTGTATCAGTAGTCGAAACTGAAGATGGCGATGTATCGGGTAGCATCTATATACTACAGAAAAATAAGAAGCTAAGCGCTTCGGAGCTTGATATCAGCGATGGTGAGGTACTGATCGTTCCCGAGGGAAAGACATTGTATCTTGATAATGACTGTACGATAAACGGTACGATATACGTTGCTGAAAAGGGTAAGCTGTTCCTGCGCGACGGTAAATGTACTGTGAATGGCTCGGTATACAGCGATGGAACGGTTTCGGTAAACAGGTCGGCAAAGCTGACCGTTACGAAAAACGGAGAGCTGATAATAAGCAAAAGCGGCAAGCTGAGAGCCACATCATCAAAAAGCCTTGACTTTCATAGGCTTTCCGATGTGGTATGTGTTGGAAGCACGAACTGTAAAAAGGTGCGCATGGGAAAAACTATAATGTATGCACTTGTGAATGACAATGGCAGAGTGTCTGCATTATCCGATAAGGCTGCAGCGGTGCTTGCACCCGAAGCGGATATGTATTTTACAGGTGATGTCCTTGATGACAGTATCAGGAGCGTCACATTGGTATTCAACGACGGCTCGGTCGTCAAAGCGAATATGTGCGGCGGAAAATACATCAGGCTCGGAAACACCTGTATCTCAGATATTATCATGGCGATTGATCCGCCGAGTGAGAAATGGGAATCGCCTGAAAGCAATATTATTGACGGCAAGACGTATTACTGGAACATGAACTGTGCCTTTTTTGTTATGGACGACAACGGTGAGATAAAGGAGCTTGAAAGAAATTTCGGCTGGCCAGATCTCAATGATCCTCTGTGTGCCGCAATATGCAGTCTTGACAGCCTTGAGTACATAGGAAAATTCACAGGAAGACCTGATTCCATAGGAAATGCAAATGCTGATATGTACCGCGTATCAGAGAAGTGTATACTTCAGATATGGCAGATAGACGATTGGAGCTGGGTGTCTGCATCTGATGCAGAGGAGCTGCAGAAGCTGTATGAGCTTGATGACTGCTATCACTGTGCGCTGTATTATGCGTCATGAGATAAAGCACGTAGCACATCAGAGCAAATAAATACGACGGAGGTAGATGTCTTGTGAAAAGAATATTGTCCGTTTTCCTCGCTTTTTTCCTTGCTTTCACCATATCCTGTGTTTCTTATGCAGGGAAAACCTCGCAGGACGCACAGGCTGTGGCAAGGGAGTATACCGAAATAATGCATGAAAGCGAGCTTGCCGAAGCAAAATGGAACGGCAGAGCTGCATTAAGGGCAGGGCGCTGTTATCATGTCAGCGGAAATGTGACGGTGAAAAAGTCGTTTACTGTTCCGAAGGGTTCTGTGCTTGTTCTTGATGAGGGCGCAAAGCTGACCGTTAAGAATAAAAGCACGCTTACTGTAAACGGCGCTGTTGCAATAAGCGATAAGGCAAAGCTGAATATATACAGCGGTACGATGAACATTTCCGAAGATGCGGCGGTTATCGCAGACGGTACGCTTGCGGTCAGCAAAAAGGGTACTGTAAGGATCAGCGGATATATGGCGGCGCGTGAGTTCGGCGCACAGCTGCGTATCAAGGGCAGGATGTACACCGAAAACGGCGGATATATCGATATGTTCTGCGAGGAGATGAAGGTATATAAAGGCGCCGATGTTGATTGCAGGACGATATACTACAACATCTGGAACAGCGGTAAAAACGATCTCAGCTTTATGGGAAAGACCTATCAGGCGGTATCGTATAACCTTCCCTTTGCGATGGATGAAAATGGGGTGCTTCTTGACCCTGCACCCGATTATGTGCCGGACAGGCTTACATATGCGACAGTGCGGCATCTGCTGGCGCTGGACAGCTTCCGCTTTATAAGCTGCGGTACGACGATGGCAGAGCGCTCAGACGGATGGCTTGTTTCGGGTTTCTTTTTTGACGATAATGGCGAGGGCAGCTTTTATCTTTCGGAGGACGGACAGCATATTCTTTATATCTGTCCTGCGGATATGATAGCAGCCAATACTGAGGAATATTATCTTGCTCAAAGCTACGGCAAGGAAAACATCTATCATGCCGTGCTTCTTTCTGCGTGAATACATACATAAAGTCCCATGTCTGCACCGACATGGGACTTAAATGTTTTATATATTCGTCGCCAGCGCTTCCGATTTCAGATAGAACTCATAAAGCGGGGCGATCTTTTTAAATTCCTTTGCGACATATGCCGACAGCTTGTCCGAGAACATAAGCTCGGGATCGGTGATATCTCCCGAAACGCCTATGCTGCGGCGGTTGAGCCAGTTTTTAAGCTCTGTCGGCTGATCGGGGAAGCGGTCTTTTTTGTACATCTCACCGTAAAGCTGAAACGTTTTCTGCTTTCCGAATGCAAGGAATGCCTTTTTGAAGCACTCGTCCCCGTCAAGTATCAGCCGCCTTGCTGCTTCCATCACGGCAGGGCGTGCGCAGTAGTAGCCGCATCCGAAGCTCATTCCGCCTGCGCCTATCGAGAAATAGAACTCGGGACGGGGCATGAAGCGCTCGGTCTTTGCACGTCCGAAGGAGTACCAGATATGATCACGGAATACCGAATCGGGATGCATGCGCTGGTCACGGTACAGACGTGAAATACGCTTTGGGTCACAGATCATCTGCTTATCTATCTTTGCCATAGTCGCCGTGAGGTCAAGTATCAGCTGTGACATAGGCTCTGTCACAAGCTCCTTGTATTCCTCTTTATGCTCGTTGAACCACTCTCTGCTGTCGTGCAGGCGGTTTTCAAACAAAAAGTCTATCGATCGCTGTGAAAATGGCATGCTTTTATTTCACCTTTCTTTTCTTTGCCGTCAGCTGAAAGCTCATATCGGTCATGCGTATCAGCTCCTCATCAGGCACGTCTGAATCAAAATACACCGTGTTCCAGTGTACCTTGTTCATGTGGTAGGCTGGAGTTACTCCCTCAAAAATGCTGCGGAGAAGATCAGCCTCCATCGGGTCGCATTTGAGATTGACTCCATATCGCCCGTGGATGTTCAGGATAGCGGCAAACCACTTCCTGTTGTCGGTATGTCGTGCTATCCATGTTTCAAAATCCTCGTCAAAGGGCTGATCCAGCTCCGCACCGATGATGGTGCGCAGGTGCTGAAGATACTGTTCCCTTGTCATACGTCACCTCTGCGGCGATAGTTCATAAAGCGTATCTTATGGCAGTTCGTTTCTATTATGTCGGAGCTTTCGTACAGCTCCCATTCGGGCAGTGCGTCGATGTCGGTGAAGAAAGTATCTCCGTCAAAGCATTCGTACACACGTGTTATATAAGCCTTGTCGCAGTATGGCAGCATCTGTCGGTATATCTCACCGCCGCCGATAACGAATATCTCGCCGCTGACCGACTTTGCGTAGTGGAGAAACTCCTCTACAGAGCCGAATACCTCTGCACCCGTAAGCTCGGTCAGTGTACGGGAGATAACGCAGTTCACACGGTCGGGGAGAGGTCTTTTCGGGAAGCTCTCATAGGTCTTTCTGCCCATGACCACAGTACTGCCTGTGGTAAGCTCACGGAAGCGCTTCATATCCGCAGGAAGTCTTGTCAGCAGGTCGCCGTTTCTGCCTATCGCCCAGTCATTGTCCGCAACCAGAATCAACGTCATATCGTCACCTCTGTATCAGTGGCAGCTTCCGCCGCAGCCGTGGTCACTGTGTCCGCCGCAGGAGTGTCCCTCGCTGTGACTTCCGCAGGTATGACCCTCGCCGTGGTGCGAGCATTTTACATCAGGGTCATAGCCGAGCTTTCCGTCGATAAATGCCTTTACAGCTTCGTCAGCGCTGCCCGAAACTCCGCCGTAGAGCTTTATTCCTGCCTGTGCAAGCGCCATCTGTGCGCCGCCGCCGATGCCGCCGCAGATAAGCGTCTGAACGCCTATCGACATAAGGAATCCTGCCAGTGCGCCGTGTCCGTTTCCGTTGGTGTTTACGATGTTCTCTTCAGTTATTGCGCCGTCGTTTACATCGTATATCTTGAACTGCTGTGTATGACCGAAGTGCTGGAATATCTGTCCGTTTTCGTATGTTATTGCTATTCTCATTTTGTATGTCCTTTCCTGTGTACAGAGGTCTGTATGTCCTGTGACCTCTTTAAAATACTATATACAGTTTATCACAAACCTGAGTTGTTGTCAACTTATAATAATGACCGCCGTCCTTTGTAAGAACGGCGGTATCGTTGTTATTCTTCAGTAACAGTAACTTCAAAGCCCAGGGCTTTCAGCTGTCCCTGTGTCTGTGCAAGTGACGTGCTGTCCACTGTTTTTGTGCCTGTTACCAGATATCCTGCGGCAGGGCGGTTTTTCCCCATCTCACGTATCTTCCTTGCATATCCCACATAGGAGATGTTTACGTCAACAGGTCCTGTAACACCGTCAACTTTACCTGCAGCAGTGGCGTATCCCTTTTCGACTTCTTCAGGAGAGCCGAGTGCCGCATACTGCCACATCTTCTGCCCGTAATCACGTGGTTTGTCTGTCCAGTGTGCAAGCCACAGGTCATATTTCCTGCGCACGCTTATCTGCAGATAGTTTTCAAGGCAGTCAGGGTTAGTGTACAGCAGGACATAGTAGTTCGCTTTTGTAAGCACTGTCATAAATGTGTTTACTATCGCAGTATAGCGTTCCTTTGGAAGTCCGAGTGAAAGAAGCTCGCTGTCCTCGAAGTCCAGCGCCACAGGGTAGTCGAGCTCATAGCTGCGAAGCTCCTGCACCAGCCACTGTGCTTCATCTCTTGCTTCTGTCACGTTCTTCGCTCTCAGCCAGTGATAGGCTCCCACATAGATACCTGCATCCCTGCACCCTTTGTAGTGAGCGTCAAACAAAGTATCACGGCTCTTTCCGTAGGAAAAACGCAGCATAGCGAATTTGACGGTCTTTCCGTCGATCTTTGCCTTTTTCAATGTGGGATAATCTATCAGTGTGTTCCATCTGCTGATATCAATGCCGGCGTATTCAGCCATCGTTGCCTCCCTTTCCGTCTGCAAAGCCTTCACCGATGATATATGCGACTACTGCCGCTGCTGCCATTATGCAGCCTGATACCGTTTCAGCCGCACCCTCTCCGCCGCCGAAAGCCACTATCAGTCCGCTTATGAAGCCTGCCACAGCAAGCCAGAACTTTCTGGACGTAAGCTTACGCTTCCAATCTGTTTTCATGGTTGGTTCACCCCGCTTTCAAGGTCGTTTATCCTGTGGTTTATCACCTTTATCTGTTCCTCAATGACGGGCATGCGCCGTGCGAAGTTGTTGTGCTCTGCGACCTTGTTTTCAAGCTGCTGTATACGGTAGGCGGTCAGCTTTCCGCTCACAACGATTCCGCCAAGCGAGCCGACAAGTGTTCCTGCCAGTGAGATAAGGGCGACTATCACTGTGCTGTCCATATTCGTTCTCCTTTCCTTCTTTGAAATATCTCTCCCTGTCATAAAGCTATCACAGTATTTTCTGAAAAAATCTGCAAATTGAGGTTGACAAATCCACGTTCAGGAAATATAATAAATATCGTATAGTTTTCTGAAAAGCGATAAATAATAGCACGAGGTGAAAAAATGAAGAAGTTATTTTCTGTATTGATAATATCTGCGTCGCTGCTCTGTACGGGCTGCGGAGGAAGCTCCGACGGTACGGACGGGACAGTTTCCACATATCCCACAAGAAGTGACGGATCGCCTGATATCTATCCTGAAATAATCCTTAAGGGCGATATTGCGCTTAAGGCGGGAATATGGAGCGTTATCGACGAGGATGAGCCGATCGGATTTTACGTGATGAAGGAAAACGGCGAGGGCGGAGAATCTGTGACCTATCAGACGGGCACAGGTGAGGAGTTCACCTATGCTTTGTATGAGAATGAAGCAGAGTTCCACTATGGCGATGATCTGGGCACAAGGAAATACACGGTGGAGAGCTATGATGGAAACAAGCTGGTCCTGAAGGATAACCACGATGATATCACAGAGCTGACCTTCGTCAAGGAGGGCACAGCGGCTGACATCAGTTTTCGCACGAATGAAGAGGTCGGCGCTCTTGCCAACGAATACTACAAGGCAGTGTCGGGCAGTAAGGTCCCCGGTGTGTCCACTGTAACCAATCCTGACGGAACAGTTACGGTGCGTCTTTTCAAGAGTACCAGTGAGGGTGCAGTGACGTACGGAAAGTATACTGTTGACAGAGAAACGCTTGTCGGTAAGGATGATATGCATGGATTGGAATTGTGCCTGCTGGAGCCGCCTGTAATAGGTGAGAGCCAGCCGTCAGACAGTGGTCAGGCAGCAGATGGCAGTGCAGCTGCATCTGATACAGCGTCATCAGCAGAATAATGAAAAATGCCCTTTGCAGATATATTCGTCTGCAAAGGGCATTTTGGGTGTTTCGGGGTGAAAAACAAAAATCCGTGTATGCTCGTGTTTTCTCCTGTTTTCTTTGTTTTTCTTACTTTTGAAAAAGTGGAGCAAAAAACGAAATGAAACTTAAGAAACAGAGAAAAACAGAGAGAAACAGAGAGAAAAGCAAAGAAAACGGGATATATTTCAAATTCGGGTCAGAAAAGCCTTGACAAAAGATGATTTTTCGGCTATAATAATCACTGTTGTGTATGGCAATGGCGCAGTTGTGCGCTGTTGTCAAGTAATAAGATCGGTATTTATCCGAAATACAAGGAGGAAACAAGTATGGCAACATATATGCCCAAGGCTGAAACAGTAGAGCGCAGCTGGTATATTCTTGACGCTGCTGGCCGTCCTCTCGGTCGTGTAGCTGCTATGGCTGCTCACCTGCTCAGAGGCAAGCACAAGGTAACATTTGCTCCCCACTGCGACTGTGGAGATCACGTTATCATTATCAACTGCGCAAAGGCAGTTCTCACCGGCAAGAAGCTGGAGAAGAAGTACTACAGATGGCACACAGGCTGGATCGGTCACCTGAAGGAGATCCGTTATGATACTCTGATGGAAAAGAATCCTGAGAAGGCTATGACACTTGCTGTTAACGGCATGATCCCTGACACCACCATCGGCAGAAAGGCTATGACAAGACTTCGCTGCTATGCTGGTGCAGAGCACAAGAACGCGGCTCAGAAGCCCGTTGAGTACAAGTTTTAAGGAGGGCTGAAAATGTACGAATCTAAACCCCACTACTACGGTACAGGCAGAAGAAAGCATTCTGTTGCCAGAGTAAGAGTATACCCCGGCAGCGGCACAATCACCATCAACGGCAGAGGCATTGATGACTACTTCGGTCTTGACACACTCAAGCTCATCGTTCGTCAGCCCCTCACTCTTACAGATACAGTTGAGAAGTTCGACATCGTTTGCACAGTTGCAGGCGGCGGCGTTACAGGTCAGGCTGGTGCAATCCGTCACGGTATCTCCAGAGCTCTGCTCCAGTACTCTGACGAGCTCCGTCCCGTTCTCAAGAAGGCTGGCTTCCTGACACGTGACCCCAGAATGAAGGAGAGAAAGAAGTACGGTCTCAAGGCTGCACGTCGTGCTCCCCAGTTCTCCAAGCGTTAAGGAGCAATCTCACAAGACCGTATTGTTATGCGGTTTACCAAATCGTTTTACGAATTTGGTCTTTATATGGTCTTTATTGGAATCCTCTCCGAGTACCATTCGGGGAGGATTTTTGTTTAAGCCAATTTAAGAGAAATGAGATTTGCCACTTTTGCTTTGGAGCTTTTAAGTACATCGGCATAGATATTTGCCGTAACTCCGATGTCACAATGCCCTAAATGGTCAGATACGATCTTCAGATCGACACCGCTATTGAGTAAAAGCGTAGCGTTACAATGACGCAGACTATGCAATGTCAGAAATTCAAAATCCGTTCCTTTCAGAAAGCGTCTGAATGATGTTCCAAGCGAAGAACGGTCACGGTAGTTTCCGTTTGCTGAGGTGAATACCATTTCGGGGTGGGCAAAATCATCGCCAAGGGCCTCGATAAGCTGTTCCTGATATTGTTTCTGCTCTTTGAAAATTGCTGCTAGAGCTTCACTCATTCCGATTGTACGGATACTGCTTTCGGTCTTTGGAGTTGTGAGCCAATGCTTGCCGCCTACATCTGCTAGATTATGCTCAATGGATATAGTCATATCATCGAAGTTTATATCCTCCCACGATAAAGCAAGGCATTCTCCGCATCGCATTCCTGTGAACAGCAAAACCTTGAGTATTCGCTTGACATCAGGATCGCATTTCTTTTCATCAATAAGCGACATAAATTGCTTAGTCTGTTCTTCGTCAAGAACAGGCTTTTTCTTTTTGTTACGCTTTTTAGGCAGTATAACATTTCGGCAGGGAGTATCTCGGATAAAACCCTGTTCAACGCCACGATGAAATATGCTTTGTATTATAACATACACTTTGCGAACTGTTTCAGGCTGTAACTTCAGCGATTGCACAAATTGAGTAAGTCTGGGAGTGTTTATGTCCTTAACCTTTGTGTTGCCGAAAACAGGCTCGATATGATTCTTATATGCACTTTTGTAATTGTAAACAGTTCCTTCTTTGAGCTCGATCGGGGCATAATTCTCAAAATACCATTCTGCGAGCTCTGAGAAGCGCATATTTTCATTGAGCTGAGAATAACCCTTGCAATGCCTTTCAAATTCGTAAGCGTATTCTTGTGCCATTTTTTCCGCTTTCTTTTCTGATGTTCCCTTAGGTGGTGCGAAGGTTGTGGATTTGATTATCTGTTTGCCGTTTTTGTCATAGCCGAGGGAAACCTTTATTCTGTAACTGTTTCCTCGTTTTGATATGGTTGCCATAAGTTAAATTCCTCCTACGATTTAACCATTATGACACATTCTTACGCTCTAATTATACACTTTAAAGCGATAAATTGTCAATAGGGGATCTGGCTTTATTCAGGAGCTAATTGTTATTAGCAGCATTGGTATTGTTGTTTGTATTGGTGTTGAATACTGTATTATACAACGCTTCTTCGCTGATAAGATATTTCTTTCCTGCTCGGAAGCAAGGTAATTGTCCCGAAACACACATTTGTCTGATGCGGTATTCGGTTATGCCCTCAATTAGTTGAGAGGCTTGCTTAATGGTAAGTATCCGTTTCTTCTGCATAATATACTCCTTTCGATATATAAATGCTGTATGGCAGCTTTATTCAATGTTTTCTATGGAGCAAATTGCGGGTAGTCACGCACTCGCACATAGGGATTTCACCTCTGCCCATTCTTATGGGATCAGCCGTTACCTTTCGGTCTGAACGGAAGTATCA
>JAGAKC010000488.1 GCA_017848155.1 Oscillospiraceae bacterium
CTTGTGGCACGAGTAGAGGGAAACGACCGCTAGAGCTTCTTTGCAGTTGCGGAGAGCGATAAGCCCATCGAGGGCTTCCGTTTCAGGAATTATCCCGTGATACTCCCCGACACATGCCCCGAGGAGACCAACGTGTACGACATGCGTCTTACCCAGCACGAGGACGGCTGGATCTACGGTGTATTCTGCTCGGAAAGCAAGGACACATCCTCGAACGACCTTTCCGCAGCTATCGCACAGGCAGGCATAGTCCGCACAAAGGACCTCGTAACATGGGAGCGTCTGCCTAATCTCATTTCCAAATCGCCCCAGCAGAGAAACGTAGTGCTCCACCCCGAATTTGTTGACGGAAAATATGCATTCTATACCCGTCCCCAGGACGACTTTATTTCCACAGGCTCAGGCGGCGGAGTATGCTTTGCACTCTGCGAGGACATAACGAACCCCGTACTCTGCACCGATGAAGTTGTCATCAGCCCGAGGATATACCACACTCTCACCGAGGTGAAAAACGGCGCAGGCGCTGTGCCGATAAAGACTCCCAAGGGATGGATACACATCGCACACGGCGTAAGAAACACTGCGGCAGGTCTGCGCTATGTTATCTACGTGTTTGCAACAGACCTCAACGACCCCAGCAAGCTGATAGCATCTCCCTCGGGACTTTTCATCGCTCCCCAGGGCATCGAGCGTGTAGGCGACGTTTCAAACGTTACATTCACAAACGGCGCAATAGTACGTGAAAACGGAGAGGTTTATATCTACTACGCTTCCTCCGATACAAGACTCCATGTTGCATCCACAACTATCGAAAAGCTGATGGACTATACCTTCAACACTCCCGCCGACGCTCTCCGCAGCGCCGACTGCGTAAAGCAGCGCTGCGAGCTTATCGCAAAAAATCTCGGTGGGGAGAAGAAGATATGAGTGAATACTTCGACCTGTATACCGCAGACCGCAGACCCCTCGGCAGGAAGATACAGCGCGGCGCCCCTATCCCCAAAGGAGAATATCACATAGTCGTGCAGATAATGACCATCAACAGCAAGGGCGAGATACTGCTGACCCAGCGTGTCCCGGAAAAGACGAGCGGCGGCAGATGGGAATGCTCGGGCGGATGTGCGATAAGCGGCGAAACGAGCCGCACCGCTGCCGCAAGAGAGCTGTTTGAAGAAACAGGAATACGCATATCTCCCGACGAAATGACGCTGGAATGGTCACTGACAACGGACAGCATGCTGAGGGACTTTTACACCGTCAGCAAGGACGTACCGCTTGAGGAGATAAATCTTCAGTCCGCAGAGGTGTGCGCCGCAAAATGGGTGAGCCTTGAGCGTCTGCAGGAGATGGTGCACTGCGGTCAGACCACACGGACAGTAGCAAAATGGCTGGATATGCGTGGAGAGGATATCCGCACACGCATAAAAATGATAAAGAACAACGGAGTAAAAGAACTTGGATAAGAGATCGTCTATTTCAAAGATCAAGACGCTGGCAGAAAACGGCGGCACAGAGGACAGAAGCCTCGAAGGCGTGTTTGCACGCTGCTATAATGCGGTCAGAAAAACACTTGGTATAACACCCTTTGACGAGCAGCTGTCCGCCGCACTTTCCCTTTGCGAGGGCAGGATGGTACAGATGCAGACAGGCGAGGGCAAGACCCTTTCCGCTGTATTTGCCGCATGCGCAGAAGCACTTGACGGCGGGCAGGTACACGTACTGACCTTCAATGATTACCTTGCAAAGCGTGACTGCGAGTGGATGAAGCCCGTATACGACGAGATGGGCGTATCTGTAGGCTATATCACCGAAAAGACCGACCGCACCGCACGAAAAGAGCTGTACAAAAAGCAGGTACTGTACATCACTGCAAAGGAAGCGGGCTTTGACTACCTGCGTGATTTCGTTTGCTTCGACCCCGACGAGATGGTTTTTCCCGAGAAGCTGAATTACGCAATAGTGGACGAAGCGGACAGCATACTTATAGACGAAGCGAGGATACCGCTCGTCATCGCAGGCGACCTTGCCGCCGAGGACAGCTCCGAGGTGGCAGAGGTGTATGAAAGGATAGCTCATTTCACCGATGAATACTACGAAACAGACGATGAAAGCCGTGATGTATTCCTTACATCAGAGGGCATAGACGAAGCAGAGCGCATATTTGACTGCGGCAACATCTACGACACGGAAAATGCGCCGCTGCTCGCAAAGATAGTGGCATGCCTTAAGGCAAAAGCGATGCTGAAAGAGGACAAGGACTACATCGTCAAGAACGGCAGTATACTGCTCATCGACGAATTTACTGGCAGAGCCGCTGTGGGACGTGTATTCCCCGGCGATGTGCAGCCTGCCGTTGAAGCAAAGCACGGACTTAAGATAACCTCCCGTGGCAGGATAATGGGCAATATAGCATTGCAGTATTTCGCACGCCTTTACCCGAAAATAGCAGGTATGACGGGCACTGCAGAGCTTGCACGTGAGGAATTTGAAAAGCTGTACGCACTTACTACGGACGTCATTCCCACAAGGCTTCCCTGCGCACGTGAGGACAAGCCGCTGGAGCTGTACTTTGACAAAGAGGAAAAGCACCGTGCGATAATCGATGCGGTATGCGAAGCGGCTGCTGCCGAGCGCCCTGTGCTGGTCGGCACGGAAAGCATAGAGGAATCCGAGGAGATAGCTTCCGCACTGCACGAAAAAGGAATCGCATGCGCAGTGCTGAATGCGAAGAATGACGAGGAGGAAGCAGCGATAATCTCCCGTGCGGGAGAGCGTGGAGCTGTTACCATCTCAACGAATATGGCAGGCCGTGGAGTTGACATAAAGCTCGGCGGTGAGGACTGCCGTGAAAAAGAGCATGTTACGGAGGTCGGCGGACTTCTGGTGCTGGCTACCTCCATGAGAGAAAGCTCCAGGATAACAAGGCAGCTGCGTGGACGTGCAGGACGTCAGGGCGATGTGGGCGAAAGCAGATTCTTTGCAGCCGTAAACGATGATATAATGACACGCTTCGGACTGAAAAAGCTGGCAGGACGGCATTTCCCAACAAAAAAAGTCAGCGGACCTATAGACGACAAGGCACTTCTCAGGGAAGCGGAAAGGATACAGCGCATTTCAGAGGGCGACACCTTTGACGAGCGTATGAATCTTATGAAATACACCATGATAGGCGAAAAGCACCGTGATATCACATTCAGACGCAGGACAGCACTGCTTGACGGAAGCTACAGCTCCGACCTGTGGCAGACCCATGCGCCCGACCTGTACGAAAAGGCGGCGGCAAGATTCGGCGAGGAAGCGCTGCAGAAAAAGCAGAATCTTATCCTTGCTTCGCTGCTTAATGAATTCTGGTGCGACTATCTGGATTATACAGCGTATCTGCGTGAGGGGATACACCTTACTCAGGTGGCAGGACGAAACCCTGCCGAGGAGTACAACATCGCATGCGAAGAGTACTATGACGGCGCAGCGGACAGCATACCCGAGCGTATGACCGAGCGGCTTTCGAAGCTGCTGGAATGTGATACGCTTGACGAATACGAAGTGCCGATGCCAAGCAGGACCTACACATATCTGCTGGATGACCACGGCGAGGAATTCAAGACAAAACCCA
>JAGAKC010000489.1 GCA_017848155.1 Oscillospiraceae bacterium
GACCGCAAGGCTGATAAATGCGCCAAAGGCCGAAGCATACTACGGTCTGCGCCAGTTTTTTGAAAGCAAGAAGATAATCAATCTCGACAAGATGTGCTATGAATACCCCTACAAGCAGTTTCCGTTTGACTTTGATACATATTTCGGCTGCGGCATCCAGACTGAATATGCCTGCACCTGCTGTGAAACGGGCGAGGCGGAATACTTCTCCGAGGTCAGCGACGAAATGCGCCTTTTGAAGATATGCAAGGCGACCTGCTCCGTGCCGATGCTGTGCGAGCCTGTGGAGCTTGACGGAAGGCACTTCCTTGACGGCAGTATCGCCGATTCCATACCGATAGAGCGTGCATTCAGCCAGGGCTGCGACAAGGTCGTGATAGTGCTGACGAAGCCCGAAACGAACGTGCCGCCCACGGACTACCGCAAATTTAAAAGCGTCATAAGCTCCATGTACAAGCAGTACCCCGCTTTCGTGGACGCCTGCATGTCACGTGTCGAGCGCTACGAGGAGAACAAGCGCTTCATGAAGGAGATGGAGGACAGCGGCAGAGCTTTCATCATAAGACCGCAGATACCTGCCATCTCAAAGTTTGAAAAGGACAGGAACAAGGTCATGGGATTCTACCGCCACGGCTACACCCAGATGAACGACCGACTTATGGAGTTCCTGAAATGGAAGGACAGCGAGCCTGTCCACGCATAATAATCACTGAAAACGATATGTCAGGCTGAAAATTTCGGCTTGACATATTTTTATTTATGTGGTAAAATATATGTCGGTGTATCATTCACCGTTCATATGCGGGTGTGGCGAAACTGGCAGACGCACCAGATTTCGTCAGCGTTACTACATTGCAAAACTCCCTGCGGCTGCTCGGCAGGTCAAATTTGAGCAGAAAAATTAAATATGCGAGTATGGCGGAACTGGCAGACGCACTAGATTTCGTCAGCGTTACTACATTGCAAAACTCCCTGCGGCTGCTCGGCAGGTAAAATTCGAGCAGAAAATCAAATATGCGAGTATGGCGGAACTGGCAGACGCACTAGATTTAGGTTCTAGCGGGAGACCGTGCAGGTTCGATTCCAGTTACTCGCACCAAACCACTGTCAAGCATAGAATTGTTTGATGGTGGTTTTTTTGGTCCCTCTATTTCGAAAAAAGAGGAATTTTTATACTTTATAGAGTTGGAAAAATGTAATTGGAGTATATAACTTTTTTCGATGTATGGTACATTAATGCTTGAATTTGCATTTTTATGTGATATACTCAATATATAAATTGAGAAAGGTAGTGCATTTATGATATCAGCAGCATTAGCTGTTCTCCAAACAGAAGGCGAACAAATAGAATTGAGCCGATTTTATTCGTTGTATTCAAAACGATTGTATGCTATTGCCTATTCTAAATTGCATAATAAACAGGACGCAGAGGATGCAGTTCAAGAGTTGTTCTTGCGTATTGCCAATAAACCCGAAAAATTTTTCTCGCTGGAGGATAACAAACGGGTAGCCTATGCAGATGTAATAATCAGAAACATATCAATTGACGCTTTTCACGCAAGAAATAAAGTAACCGTCACAGAGCTTTCGGAAGAAATATCCACAGATGAATTTGAAATATCATTGGAGGATAATGTGCTTGGCGAAATATCAAAATCCGAACTGCTGAAATTCATCGAAACACTTCCCCTACTCCAGCAGGACGTTCTTACTCTACACAGTATGTTGGAGCTATCCAACGCCGAAATTGCTGATAGTCTGCATATTTCTGAAACAGCTGTCAGACAGAGGCTGTTTCTTGCTCGTAAATCCATACTGGACTACATTGAGAATAGGAGGTAGATTATGAGCGAAAGCATTTTGAAATCAGTTCTGGAGGAAAAGTATTCTAAAGAGTTTGATGTATACTCCAATGCTCCCAATCATTTTTTCTCTATCAGACATAAACGGAAAATGAAAACGATTTTTGCGAAAAGCCTCGCCGCAAAAAACAACATTAAATTGAATAAGCGATTTGCAACACTTTTAGTTGCAATAGTATTTTTGGCTGTTTTATCAATAACCGCCGTTGCAATGGCTATTGCAGGCTTTTTGTCAAAAGAACATTCCGATAATACGGAGCTGTTTGCAATAAATTACGAGAATGCACCGACCGAAATTGAAGGTATATATTATTTATCGGAATTGCCGATTGGATTTGAAGTGTATTCGTTAACCCAAACCGAAGTAAGAGTTACTACGACATATTACAATCAATATGAAGATAAATACATCATATTCAGTCAGCACACGAAATATGGCTTTAATACTCATATAGACAACGAACAAGGCGAAATGACTGATACCACTGTCAATGGATATGTCGGATTATATTACACCAATAATAAGTGCCACATTATCCTGTGGGACGATAAAGATTACATTTTTGAATTAACGAGCGAATTATCCAAAACTGAAACAGAGAATTTAGCTAAAAGCACTAAAATGCAAAAACAATAAAATTTATACATAACAAATCCTCCTTTTTCAAGATGTAGTAAGTAGAGGAACAAATCTTGAGGAAAGGAGGTGCTTTTTATGAAACTAAAAAAAATA
>JAGAKC010000490.1 GCA_017848155.1 Oscillospiraceae bacterium
AGAAGCTCGTATTCTGCCACCAGCTGGCTGATTATCTGACAGGCGAAGAGATGCAGAAGGCTCGTTTCGATGCAAACGGCTGGGGTCCCTCCAACCTGACAGTACAGGCTTCCGATGAAGTTCAGTCCAACGAAGCTCTTGCAGCTCTTGCTGAGCAGCTCGCATTCTGCCCCGGTCAGGGTCAGTACCCCAACGCTTACTGGACACTGACAGAGGCATTTGGTACAGACATCAACAGCGGCATGTATGATTCCGCATCTGATGCTGATCTTCTTGCAGCTCTTGTTGACCTCGAAGCAGGTATCAAGGAAGCAAAGTAATTTCTGAAAAGGTTAAACATACTCCCATAATTCCATAAGCAGTTGCAGCGGGCGGCTCGTCCGTCCGCTGTATTTGCTGCTTCAAGGGAATACAACTGAGTCAGGTCACGGTTGTGTTCTTTTGAAGAAGCAAATACTCGAAACAACGAAAGGAATGATATTTTATGAAAAGACTACCTGAGCTGGAATATCTGGGGTTATCTCCGATCAGGAAATTCGGATATAACTTCTGTTTATTCTTTGCGGAGCTTCCCGGAAAGCTGCTGGCATTTCTGAAGAAGATCCCCGTGGCTTTTTGGAAGATGCTTTGCGGGATCGGAGGTTTCTTTGCCGAGATAGGCAGAGCCTTCCGTGACGGTGACTGGCTCACCCGAATCTCATTCCTGATAATGGGCTTCGGACAGCTGTTCCGCCGTCAGGTCGGCAGGGGAATACTCTTCATGCTGTTCGAGGCGATATTTATTACATTTATGGTCGTGTTCGGATTTGACTACATTGCAGGAATGGGTTCTCTTGGAGATGTGGCGGTTGAAAAGACGATCGATCCCGAGTGGGGACTTGAGGTGCTGACCTACAAGGATAACAGCCTTCAGATACTTCTGTACGGCGTACTTACATTGTTCTTTGTTATCGGCTTCATCTATACGTGGGTCATAAATGTTAAGCAGAACAAGCTTGCACAGGATCTGATCGCCAAGGGAGTTCGTCCCAAGTCGTTCAAGGATGATGTCAGATCGCTTGCAGATGAGCAGTATTACAAGACGCTGCTGGCAGTGCCGCTGCTGGGTATCGTTGTATTTACTGTGATCCCGATATTCTTCATGATACTCATCGCATTTACTAACTACGATTATTCGCATCTGCCCCCTGAAAAGCTGTTCGACTGGGTGGGATTTGAGAACTTCCAGACGATGCTGTCAACTGATTTCTCGGGTTCAAGCAAATTTGCCTATACCTTCCGTGATATCCTTATCTGGACACTTGTATGGGCTCTAATAGCAACATTCTCCAACTATTTCCTCGGAATGTTCGTTGCTATTGCGATCAACCGTAAGGGTATAAGGTTCAAGAAGGGCTTCCGTACTATTCTTGTAATGACTATTGCTGTTCCTCAGTTCGTATCATTGCTGCTTGTATCAAAGATGTTTGCTGACGAGGGTATCGTAAACTCCGTTATAAAGCAGCTTGGCTGGATAACTGAAAATATACAGTGGCTGTCGTCGCCTGATCTTGCAAAGATAATGGTGCTTGTCATAAACCTCTGGGTAGGTATACCGTACCTGATGCTTATTACAACAGGCGTACTTATGAATATTCCTGCGGACCTGTACGAAAGTGCGAAGATAGACGGTGCTTCGGGTATCAAGCAGTTTACAAAGATCACTCTTCCGTATATGTTATTTGTAACTGGACCTTACCTGCTGACAAGCTTTACGGCAAATATCAATAACTTCAACGTGATCTATCTTCTCACAGGAGGTAAGCCAAAGACTATGGCATACGAGGGCGGTGCAGGCAGTACTGATCTTCTTATCACATGGCTGTATTCGATGACCGTTGAAAAGAACGACTACAAGCTGGCGGCTGTAATCGGTATTCTGGTATTCATCGTGGTCGCTGTGATATCGCTGATAGTATACAATCTGTCACCTGCTATGAAAAATGAGGAGGACTTCCAGTAATGAGCAAGCCTGTAAGTAAATCCGGAAAGGAACGCTTTATACGCACCTGTATATATGCGTTTCTGATAATAATATGTATAATCTGGCTGATTCCCTTTGTTTATCTAATATTCCAGGCATTCAGAGGGGAATCCCGTTCAATGGTCACATACATAATCCCGAAGGAGTGGTCGCTGGAGAATTTCAGGATACTCTTCCAGGAAACAGAATTCCTTAAGTGGTATTTCAATACTCTTATCATAGCACTTTTCAATGCGGTCCTTCAGACTGTGATCGTGCTTTGTGTGGCATATGCGCTCTCCAGAATGCGCTTTAAAGGTCGCAAGCTGCTGATGAATCTGATGCTGGTGCTGGGAATGTTCCCTGGCTTCCTTTCTATGATAGCAACCTACTTCCTGCTGAAGCTTGTGGGTCTTACAAGTGAAAACTCCGTTCCGGGTCTTATTCTCGTATATGCTGCAAGCTCAGGTATGGGTTATCACATTGCCAAGGGATTCTTCGATACTATCCCGAAATCCCTTGATGAGGCTGCACGTATAGACGGTGCGTCACGTTCAAGAGTATTTTTCCGCATCATAATGCCGATGGCAAAGCCTATAATCATCTATACTATCATGATGGCGTTTATTGCACCGTGGGGCGATTTCATGTACGCATCGCTCATCTCCTTTGGTCATGAGGAAGCGTATAACGTAGCGGTAGGTCTGTATAAGTGGCTGCAGAAGGAGCAGATAAACAACTTCTTCACAGTATTCTGCGCGGGCGGTCTGTTCGTGTCAGTTCCTGTAACGGCATTGTTCATGGGACTTCAGAAATACTACGTTGAGGGTGTAACAGGCGGAGCAGTCAAGGG
>JAGAKC010000491.1 GCA_017848155.1 Oscillospiraceae bacterium
CGAGCCGTAGCCCTCATTATAGCCTGTATACGCTATGTAAAGGCTGCCGTTCGCATATATGATATCCTTTGCACCGTTATACGGGAACCCGGTTTCTGAAAGCATAACGCCGTTCTCGTCATAATGCCGCAGTACAGGCTGCTGTGCTCCGCTGATTGTGAACAGCTCGCCGCTGTCTGTTCCGCAGAAAGCCTGAAGCTCCATATAATCTACTTCTTCATACAGCAGATATGCTGCAGGGAGCATCTCCTGTTCCTGTGAGATGTCATTGCCGCTGTCCATCACGGCATTATCAGCGCAGCCTGATATCAGCATTAGCGCTGCAAGAGCACAGCATAAAAATTGCTTTTTCATAAAATATAATTCGCCTCGCATTTTCTGTTTTCAGGGTCGTAGATTAACTCCAGCATTACCGCTGTGCCTGCAAGTGCGTTTGCTTCTATCGCATATATTTTTTCTCCGTCAGTAAACATCGTGCTGTAAAAACCGGGATAACCGCCTTTAAGCATCATTTCATTGGCTTTTATCACCGCGGGGGTTTCGCAGTATGACCAGAACTTTGTCGTCTTATCCCTAGGATATTCAATATGTGTGATAATTGCCGCCTTCATGGCAGTGTATACGTCATCACCCAGCTTCACATAGTTATCGCCTTTGTTATATGCCTCGCTGAGCTCGCGCTCCTCGCCTGTAGTTATATCCAGCTCCGAAGCTCCATAGCTGTAATACGCCTTTCCGTTATCACACAGCATAAACGCAGATAATCTGCGCTTTTCCGTGAACGGGATAAGCTCGCCTGTTTCAGGATCATAAAAGCAGCCGTAACCACCGCGCTCCCAGTCGTTCACCGCATAGTAACGTCCGCAGAAGCCTATTATATGCACCCCGAGCGGAACACAGCCGCTGCCGTCTATCTCACAGCGATAGGTCTCATAGGTGACAGGCCCTCCCTCGGCAGTTTTTTTTACAGTGTAATACAGCATACCATCAGCCACCGCAAGGTCTACCGCGTCAGCCTGCAACATAAGTTCTGCGCTGCCCGTATCGGGGTCTATTCTATAGATATCCCCCGAATATCCGTAGCTGTCGTACTGCATAAGGAACGTATCATTGTCGCTGTCGATAAGGCAGTACAGCATGCCATCCCATATATTCAACGCCCATGCGGTACAGTCGGCAAGTACTCCCGAATCCTTGCCATCAATGAATTTGTGAAACTTGTTATCATAGCCAACAGCAGTGATGTAAGCGCATCCACGCTCATAATCGGGGCACACTATGCCGCTGTACACTCTGTTGCATATATTTGAGGCTATATTCCCAAGCTTTGGAGTTTCACCGATCTCAGACAGGTCAAAGCCTGTAAAGGTCACCTCGGGCGGCTCAGGTGGAACGAGCGGGCTTTCTTCGATCTCAGGCTCGGGGAGCGTTGCACGTGTGCGGGCTGTTGTGCCGTAATACGGCAGATCGCTGTCAGTTACACCAGAAGTCACCTCACTATACTCTGACACTTTTTCTGACGGCTCTGAGCAGCCTGTCAGCATAAGCACTGATAATATCAATGCGAACATTCTTTTTATATCCATAGCTACCTCGCTTGATAAAAGTCTTTACTTCTATAATCCCACAACTAACAAAAACGTGACAAAAAACGGCTGAGAAATTTTCGTCAGCCGTTTATGTCATTATAGGTATATCTCAATTGAGTTAATATAGTGCTCTGCTTTTTCGTTTCCCTGCATAGACAATGTAAACATATAGCCGTCCTGCTCCCAGAAATACAGCTGTGTATCACCCATCTGATGCATGTAGATACCGTTTCTGTCAGAAACAAGCTCGCTGTATCTGGTATTGATGATATTGTATGCATTCGGTATGCTCTGCGTGAGTGTCAGTGTCATTCCGCAGCAATCATAGTTACTGATGACCTGATATATCTCCGACTTGTCGTAAAAAAGCTGTCTTCCGATATACTTACAGCCCGTTGACTTAGGCAGCCAGTAGAAATCCGTTACACAGCTGCGCTCACAATAGGAATTGGGCGCTAGCACAGAATATCCGTCGTAGTCTGTACGTATCATCCTGCGGATGACCGATACAGCCGTGCACGCGGTCAGAGCCATCGCAGCAAGAAGTATCAGCACCAGCACCGCCCTCGGCATACGTCTGAAAGATACTTTTGGAACTTTCTCCGTACAGCGGCACATGGAGTGTCTCTTCAGCCTGTATCTCAGAGAAAAACGGTGCTCATCTGACGGGATGGATAAAGTACGCTCGGACAGAGTATCTGCAAGCGCTATGCGCAGAAGCTCATCATCCATCACCGACACCCATTTCCCTCAGCAGCTTTATCAGCTTCATTCTTGCTCTGTGTATCTGCTGCCTTGCATTTTCGGGAGATAATCCGAGAAGCTCCGCCACCTCACGCGGTCTGTATTCCTTGACGATATGCAGATACAGCAGCTCATAATCATGGTCGGAATGCTGACGCATCGCCGCCGCTATCTCTGCGACACCTGCACTTATCTGAGCCTGCCGCTCGATATCGACACCGCTGTCAAGATCGTAAAACTCGTCGATATCACACTCAGCACGCTTTGTCCGCTTATTATACAAAGCAAAAGCTGCATTTCTTGACATTACGATCAGATATAGCTTCAATTCTTGACAGGAAAATGTGCGAAGTCTGTCAATGTTTTTTATAACACGGAGAAAGGCATCATGCACCGCATCCTCTGCGTCTGCTTTGTTTTTAAACACAGAATATGCAGCTGCATACATCTCTCGCTCATAGTCGTTGTATAAGCTCTCAACAAAGCTCTTGTCTGCCGCAGTTGACAGCATTGACAGATAAGCCGACAGCATCCTATCACCGCCCTTCTGCTTAATTTTAGCATCAAGGGCTGGATATGTCAAGCCTATTCATTAAGATACGCAGAATACTTTCTCTGTGCCTCGGTTATAAACTCATCAAGGGAAAGCTCACCTGCATGATATCTCACATAGCTGTCATAGATAAGCTCATCCGAAACATTAAAGCCCACCTCTGCATTTGCATAGATATCATACAAAGCGGTATTGCCTGCGCTGTACATTTTCTTATCCGAGAGCATAAAGCTGTCCTGCTGCTGTGAAAGATGCTCCGCAAGGCTCGCTACATAATCAAGAGTGGCTTCAAGGTTCTCAGATGCAGGATTTACTGTTATGAACGCACAGGTCGCCGTGTTGACATCGCCGCCGTCCATTCTCGGAATAGCACAGGCGGAGAAACCCTCTAGTCCCGCTAGCCACGCCTGCTCCGGAAGCTCTGTGCTGTAGCTGAACAGGAAAAGCTCCTCACCACCCTCGAAATACAGCATATTCTGCGCCTGATTTACTATGTGCATATATTCGGGATAGCTGGTCATATCCGACATATTCAGCTTTTCCCTTGTGTACTCCGAGAAGCTGCGGAACACCTCTGTATCAACGCTGTCGCTGTGCGTAAGATACTGTATCATCCAGTTTTGTGTAAGCGTGTAGGGATGTATTCCGTATCCGTTATTATAGTCAGATGAATGTGCCCTTTCGCACTGCTCAACAAGCTGCTGAACCGTCATTCCGTCCGTGAACTTCACACCTGCTGAGGCACAGTTCTTCTCACTGAACAGAATTGCTGGAACAGTAATGCTTACAGGCAGCATCCATATCTCTCCGTTGCTGTCCGTTGCCGCTTCTTTCAAATATGGGAAGCAGCTGTTCAGATACTCCTGTACCTCGGGAATATCGTTCAGCGGATAAAAGCTGCCCTTGTCACGGATGTTTCCCGCAACGGTATCGTAGGAATTTACAACACACATATCAAAGCTGCTGTCCTGCGAAAGGATAGACAGCGCAAAGCTGTCGTCCGACATACTTATGTGCTCGATGGTGTAGCCGCAGCCGAA
>JAGAKC010000492.1 GCA_017848155.1 Oscillospiraceae bacterium
ATATGTCTTTCCAAGCTCAAGACCATCATTGAATTCTACTATCGCTCTGCCCTCCTTGTACTCGGGAGAAGCGACAGCAACGACTACAGTACACTCTGCATCGCTGTAAAGTGTGAACTCTGTTGCGGAAAGGATGTTATCTCTGCCAACGGAAGGCATAACGTGGAGGTTTGTATTTTCGTATGTCTTGATAATACTAACAGAACCCGGGCGCTTTATGAATGTATTCTCGCACTCAGGGAATGCTTCGGAATATGCATCAGAGCTGCCCTGCTTCTTGTATGTTACCTTACCGTCTGCGTCGATCTTACATTCAAAGACATCTGAGCTCTTCTCATAGTCCTTGTGCGCTGAGGTTTCCTTGAGATAGTAGACAGTGTCAAGCGAAAGGCCCTTGCTGAATTCAACGGAAGCTCCGTCCGCAGTGTATACAGGACTTGCTGTGCCTACTGCTACAGTACATTCAGCATCGCTGTACAGTGTAAACACAGTTGCGGAAAGAATGCTGTTCCTTGCATCCTCTGTAAGAGCCGCAAGATCAGTATCGCTGTATGTCTTGATAAGGGTTATCTTGCCGGGAGTAGGCTTAAGAGCATTCTCGCATACAGGGAAGGTTGCAGAGTATTCGTCAGAGCTTCCCTGCTTCTTGTAAGTTACATTGCCGTCAGCATCTATCCTGCACTCAAATACATCTGTGCTGAGCTTATAGCTGCTGGGAGATGCTGTTTCCTTAAGGTAATATGTGGTGTCTATCGCAAGACCATCCGCAAATACCACCTTTACGATACCTGAGCTGTACTGGGGAGCAGCTGTTACTACCTCAGTCGTACACGCCTCATCGCTGTACAGTGTGAACTTAGTTGCGGAAAGAAGCATATTTCTTGCAAGCGTAGAAAGAGATGCAACCACTGTATCCTCATAGGTCTTGATAAGTGTGATAGTACCGGGTGTCTTGATAAGTGCATTTTCGCATACAGGGAATCTGTCAGAATATGCGTCAGAGCTGCCCTGCTTCTTATAAGTAACCTTTCCGTCTGCGTCGATCCTGCACTCAAATACATCAGAGCTGATCTCATAATCCGCATGGACGGATGTTTCCTTTAAGTAGTAGGTCGTATTCTCGACGATATCAGCGCTGAATGTCACTATTGCCTCGCCTGCGGAATATACAGGACTTGCTGTACCTACTGCATTTGTGCACGCAGAATCGCTGTACAGTGTGAACACAGTTGCGGAAAGTATCTCGTTCCTCTTTGCTTCTGTAAGCGCAGCGAGATCAGTATCTGTGTAGGTCTTTATCAGCACAACAGGACCGATGGTCATGCGTGTATTTGTTATCGTCTTTTCAACAGGAGCGGAAAGAGCAACATCCTTGCCGAGATCCTCTTCTGTAAGATAGAAGCCTTCGGGACATACAGATGTATATCTTGCCATCTTATCTGCATATGCAGCATCGCAGCTCTCTGTGAGGAAGTACTTTCTGGGCTCTCTCTTGAGCGTGCCGTCATCATTTCTGGAATACTTGTAGAGAGGCAGATCATCAAACCTTACAGATCCGTCTGTACTTGCAAGAGTCTTGCTTATCTCTGCTCCGTACTCGTCAGTAAGAGTGATAACGATCTCTGCGGGTCTGTCCGCAGCAGTGTCGTTTGTCCAGACCTTCTTTACAACAACAGAACCTGTTTCCTTTTCGTCTGCTGTGAACTTATTCGTTATAGCAACTGTATGCTCGGCATCAAGAGTTGTACTTGTGATATCCTTTACGCTGCCTGTATAGCTTACGGAATAACCGTCAACTGTTACTTCCTTGACGTTGTACTTATAAGTATGTCCGTCGAAATCCTCTGTGATAAGGTCCTCAATGGTATATGTCCAGTTTCCGTCTGCGTCAACAGGTGCATTTACTATGTACTCTGTAACCTTTGATTCGCCGACCTTGTTATCGTCCTCATCGTACTCTGTCTTTTCAAGACTGATAACGATCTTTGCAGGACGTGCGCCCTTGTTTACACCCTCATCTATCCAGGATTTTGTACCCGAGATAGTGATGCTGCTCTTCATCTCGTCATGTCTGTACTCGCCCTGGGAACGATATGTAGACTCATCGATCAGGAATTCGCTGGATACAGATGTACCACCGTTTACTCCGACAGAAATGCTGTTGCTGAACATGTCTGCAATCTCTTCATCGGTATAAACGTCATTCTTGAATATCTGCTTTACCTTTACCTTGTATGTTATGGTGTATCTTGTGCTGTCCTTAAGGTTTGCAAAGGTAATGGTGTTGCCCGAATATGTTGCGACCTCTCCCGAATCATTGGGAGTGATCACAGGTGTGCCGACAAGAGTAAGATTGCTGCCAAGCGTATCTGTTGCGGTCATATTATTGCCGCCATTGAGCGGAAGCTCCTCACCGTTTATTACAACGGAATAGTACGCATAGAAGTTCTTGTCTGCCTCCTGACCCGAAGAAGTAACTCCCTTTGCAACAAGATTCTGCGGATTGGGCATAAGGGTCTGGCTTGAAGATATCTCAATGGGCGACTCGGTATTCACCTTGACGCTTGCTGTATTTGTGTAGGTAACTGCCGAAGTACTTGTTTCAAATGCCAGATGCTCCTCGTCCGTCATGTTGGTAATGTAAGCTATCTTGATAGTATACAGATTACCTGTCGTAAGTGCAGCTATCATCTTATCATTAACAACAACAGAGAATGTTACCTGACTGCCGTCAGCAGATTCGGTAACGGTAAGCTGGCTCTGATAATCTGCGTTCGCAGAAATGTAATGATCTCCGGAGCCGATGTGAACGATCGCACTGTCAGAAACATACTCAAAGCCCTCAGGCACCTTGTCTGTTACAGTGATCACATCACCGGGCTGGTAATTCTCGGAAGAAACGCCTATCATCCACACAAGAGGATGTACCAGCTGATCCTTGTAGCCATAGTGGATATTGTTGAGCGCAAGAGCTGACTTGCTTGCATTGAAGTCCTTAACGAACTCTGCATCGTCAGAATCACTCACGCTGGAACTGTCAATGGTCAGCGTAGCAGTTGCTGTATTTTTACAATAAAGCACCTCGTCTGCAAGCGCAGAATCAAACGTAATGGTAATATCCTTGTTTCTGCATCCCGAGAACCAGTCGGACACATATGTATTTCCATTAAGATAGTACTCAACATCATAGAATTCCATCTTCATGGATTCATTGGAAACATACCAGTCGAACACGCCGACTACATCCGTAACGACATCAGAGCCGTCCTTCAGTACTATATGATATCTGCTGCCATCCGAGACAACAGTATATACGTTGGGATCGCCTGTTACTGTAACCTTTACGGAAGTGGGGTCAAGCTTTGTAGCTTCTCCGCTGATAGTATTGGAGATATAGTCAGATACGACCAGCTTTTCAACATCAACATCAGGAACGGATACAACTACAGTCCAGGGCATCTTCTCGTCAGCAGGTGTGCCTGCGCTCTTATGAACGAAATCAGTAAGAGAACCGGGAATACTTACAGAACCCTCTGCACCCTTGTCATACTCAGGTGTGTCAGCCGTATCATCAAAGTGTACTTCTGCCTTGTTGGAGAGCTTTGTTTCTGTTATGTTATCAAGAACAGAATCAGGAACCACTGTAGAGAACTTATATACATAAGACCCATCAGGCTGAAGCTCCATATCAGACTTGGATATCGTCATATCTGCACCAAATACTGCCGAAACAGCGGACGAAAGAACGGGATCAGGGATATCCGTCACAGTGAAGTCCGCATCGTCAAACAGCTCAGGTCTTACAACGATAGTCCATGTTATAGTCTTTGTTTCATTATCGTATACACCTGTCTTGCTTACAGAAGGCATCATAACATAAAA
>JAGAKC010000493.1 GCA_017848155.1 Oscillospiraceae bacterium
CCTTCTTGATATAAACCTTTTCAGGTGCTCTGAACCACAGCATATTCTCTCTCCTCTCAGCAAGGGTCTTGATATTGATAAGGTGCTTTACGCCAACGTTTTCGGAAACAGAGTTACCGCCCCAGCTTCCGCAGCCCAGAGTAAGGGAGGGAGCCAGTCTGAAGTTGTACAGATCGCCGATACCGCCGTGGGAGGATGGAGTGTTGATGAGCATACGGCATGCCTTCATCCTCTCGGCATACTGATCGATCTTCTCACGCTCTGTAACAGCGTTGATGTAGAGGGAGGAGGTGTGACCGAAGCCGCCGTCCTGGATAAGTCTGTCAGCCTTGTCGAGCGCATCCTCAAAGCTCTTTGCCTTGTACATTGCGAGAACAGGGGAGAGCTTCTCGTGAGCAAACTCCTCGGAGATGTCAACGCTTTCCACCTCGCCGATGAGTATTTTGGTGTTTTCGGGAACATCCACCTTTGCGAGCTTTGCGATGGTATATGCAGACTGACCCACGATCTTTGCGTTGAGTGCGCCGTTTATGATGATGGTCTTGCGCACCTTGTCTATTTCCTTGTCCTTGAGGAAATAGCAGCCACGTGCCTCAAACTCTTTCTTTACCTTGTTGTAGAGCTTGTCAACAACAATAACGCTCTGCTCTGAAGCACAGATCATACCGTTGTCGAAGGTCTTGGAGTGGATGATGGAGCTTACAGCGAGAAGGATATCTGCTGACTCGTCGATGATGGCAGGGGTATTACCTGCGCCTACACCGAGGGCGGGCTTACCGCTGGAGTATGCGGATTTTACCATGCCGGGACCGCCTGTTGCGAGGATTATATCGGACTCCTTCATTACCATGTTGGTAAGCTCGAGGGAGGGCACGTCTATCCAGTCGATGATACCCTCGGGAGCACCTGCCGCAACAGCAGCCTCAAGAACTATCTTTGCAGCCTCGATGGTGCACTTCTTTGCACGGGGGTGAGGGCTGATGATGATACCATTTCTTGTCTTAAGTGCGATAAGTGTCTTGAAAATTGCGGTGGAGGTGGGATTTGTGGTTGGGATAACGGCTGCGATTACGCCGATAGGCTCTGCGACCTTTGTGATGCCTGCGGACTCGTCACGCTCGATGATACCGCATGTCTTTGTGTCCTTGTATGCGTTGTAGATATGCTCGGATGCGTAGTTGTTCTTTATTACCTTATCTTCAACGACGCCCATGCCTGTTTCCTCTACAGCCATCTTTGCAAGGGGTATCCTCTGCTTGTTTGCGGCGGACGCAGCTGCAAGGAATATCCTGTCTACCTGCTCCTGTGTGAACTCTGCGAATTTCTTCTGAGACTCCCTCACCTTAGTGAAGGCTGCTTCCAGCTTTTCGATGCTGTCAACGATCTCGTAGTTGTTCATAGTCGTTTCTCCTTGTGAATTTATGTTTAGCTTGTTTTCTTTTGTGCTCTTTATATAACAGGGTATTTCGTACCCGTTAATAACATTTTACACTATTGTTAAAGTTTTGTCAATTGCTTTTTTTCTTTTTGTAGAAATTACCGTGACGGACTATTGCGGATAGGCGCTTATAGTGCAAATTCTACAATCCGACGAAAGCAGTCACGAAGAAAAGATTGAATGTTAGTTTCATTACCATATTACTATATATTGTACCATACGGATGATATCTTGTCAATGTGTATGTGTCATTTTTTCAACATATGTCGGATATTTTTGTTTTTTGGGGGTGATATCTGTATTTATTGACAAGTCAGCGGGTTTGTGATATCATATATTTCAGGGTAAGCTGAA
>JAGAKC010000494.1 GCA_017848155.1 Oscillospiraceae bacterium
AAAGCTGAACGCTGACGACGCCGAGCACGCAAATGCAAAGACCAACGAGGCAGGCGCCGAAATGGCGAGCGCCAACGTCAAGATGGAAGAGCTTGTTGACGCTATGAACAAGATCAGCGAGATATCTGACGAAACAAAGAAGATCATCAAGACCATCGAGGACATCGCATTCCAGACGAACATCCTTGCGCTGAACGCATCCATCGAGGCTGCGAGAGCAGGCGAGGCAGGCAAGGGCTTTGCGGTCGTTGCAGACGAGGTCGGAAATCTTGCGTCCAAGTCCGCTGAGGCTGCGCAGAACACCACAGCGCTTATCGAGAGCACCGTTGCGGCTATCGACAACGGCAGCGCTCTTGTGAACGAGGTCGCTGAGAAGATGGGCGGCGTTGCTGCTGCGGCAGGCGAGGTCGCAGAGCTCAACAGCAAGATATCCGAGGCTTCCAAGGAGGCTGCGGAGTCCATGATGCAGGTAACTGTCGGCGTGGATCAGATATCCGCCGTGGTGCAGACGAACTCCGCCACCGCAGAGGAGTCCGCTGCCGCTTCCGAGGAGCTTTCCGGTCAGGCAAACATGCTAAAGGAGCTTATCGGCTACTTCGACATCAGTGAAGGATAAGATCGTTTCCGCCCCTGTTTTCAGGGGCGGAACTGTTATATTGAATATTGAATAATGTAGGGGCGAACTGTGTTCGCCCGAAACAACGAACCGTATATAAAACGGACGGACGCAGCCCGAAACAACGAACCACATATAAAAAAGGGCGGACGCAGTCCGAAACAACGAACCACATATATAAAAAAAGGGCGAACTCAGTTCGCCCTTACGTATTTTTCAGTATTGCATGTACTGCATCTCGTTTGTTGCCTGTGCCTGTTCCATCCAGTAGCTTCGCAGCATCTCCACCATTGCGGCAGCCTTTTCCTGCGCCGTGTCGGGGGAGTACTCCTCCATCTCGCTGAAAACATGGCCGCAGTGCTCCATTCCGCCATCTTCGTAGCCGCCTGCCACGCCAAGCAGCCACTTTCCGAAGCTGCTCTTTTTGTACCTGAAAACGTAGTACCGCAGTCCGTGCAGCATGAAGCTGCCCGTGCACTCCGTCTTTTTCGGCGGCTTTCCAAGCTCCGCAGGGTTTGCGAGCCACCTTATCATCGCCGCCGTTGCAGCGTCCTGCTGTAGTGACATCCTATCCCTCCCGAATCGTGTAGTGTTCTGCCTGTATAGAGATTTTTGATCCCGCCGTTTTGCAACTGCGGGATCGACCGTTTATTGTAAAAGGCGGGAACTGCCCACAGGGGCACCCTGTTATCAATAATATCCGCCGTAGCATGCGGTACAGGACCCCGAGCCGCTGCAGGACGGGCATGTCCTTGTGTTGCCGTCCCAGTTGTGCGCACGACCTGACCCGTCACAGACAGAGCATATGCCTGACCCCTTGCAGATAGCGCATATGCGGTTTCCCGTATTTCCGCCGTAGTATCCCTCATCGCCGCCGTAGTCATAATAGCCGCCGTAGCCATCGGCATAGCTGTATTCGTTG
>JAGAKC010000495.1 GCA_017848155.1 Oscillospiraceae bacterium
GCTGGCTGCATCGGAATACGCAGGAAAGCTGGGACTTGCGTTCCAGATAATTGACGATATACTTGATGTCACCGCCGATGAAAAGCTTCTCGGAAAGCCTGTCGGAAGTGACGCAGAAAGCGGAAAATATACTTATGTCAGCGCCGTTGGTATTGAAAGGGCACGCACCGAGGCCGAAAGGCTGACCGAGGGTGCGGTGAAGGCGCTGGACGCATTTGATGATACGGATTTTCTCAGGGGTCTTACGGAGATGCTCCTGAAACGAAATTATTAAGCTGCGGAGGCAGAAATTTATTATGGATTTAATTATGGCAAACCCTTTACTGTCGGTGGGAATACTGTCCTGGTTCGCCGCACAGATAATCAAAACGATCGTGCATGCGATAAAGGTGAGATCCTTTACGCCTGAGCGCTTTGTAGGTGCGGGCGGTATGCCGTCGTCGCACTCGGCACTGGTCGTGTCGGTGGTGATATATGCGCTGCGCTCCGAGGGCTTTCAGAGCCCCATCTTTGCGCTGTCGATGCTGCTTGCGTGCATAGTTATCTACGACGCCATGAGCGTGCGCTACAACGCAGGTCTGCATGCAAAGGAGCTCAACAAGATGCGCCGTGTCATCGACGAGCTTGACGACGAGATATCACAGTTAAGCGGCGCTGACGAGGAGGATATCGACGACCTCTCCGAGCAGAAGGACCTCAAGGAGTTTCTCGGTCACACACCCATAGAGGTGCTGGCAGGCTCCATGCTGGGCATCATCATTGCGATGGTGTTTCCTCTGCCCGTGGCTTAAAAGCAATTTCGGAGGCTCATTATGTTACTCAGTGACAGCATTGATCATGAGATCATTTCAAATATGACGCTGCCGCAGCTCAAAGCATTATGCCGTGAGCTGCGCGGCTGTATTTTACGCACAGTATCGCAGACAGGCGGTCACCTGTCCTCAAACCTCGGCACGGTGGAGCTTACTGTTGCGCTGCATCATGTTTTTGATGTAAAGACCGACCGAATCCTCTGGGATGTGGGACACCAGGCGTATGCGCACAAGCTGCTGACGGGCAGATATTCACGCTTCGGCACGCTGCGCTCAAAGGACGGCATATCGGGCTTTACACGCCGCAGGGAGAGCGAGGCTGACGCTTTTATTTCGGGTCACAGCAGCACCTCTGTATCAGCGGCATGCGGTATAGCTGCGGCGATGAAGCTAAGCGGTAAAAAGGCTTCGGTGGCTGCGGTGATAGGCGACGGAGCCTTCACGGGCGGCATGGCATACGAGGGACTCAACAACGCAGGAAAGAGCCGCACGGGACTTGTGGTAGTGCTTAACGACAACGCAATGTCCATCTCAAAGAGCACGGGTGCGCTTGCACGTTACCTTACCCATATACGCTCAACACGGAAATACTACTGCGCAAAGGAGCATTTCAAGTCCGCACTGTCAGGCGTGCCGCTTGTGGGAGAGCAGCTTGAAAGAGCCGTGCGCACCGCAAAGAATCTTGTAAAGGACGCTATCTACGGCACCAGCACGTTGTTTGAGAATCTCGGCTTTACCTACATCGGACCTGTAAACGGTCACAATATGGAGGATATGATAGAGGCACTGGCAGTGGCAAAGCTGATGGAGCGCCCCTGCGTCGTGCATGTCATGACCACGAAGGGCAAGGGCTACAGACCTGCGGAGGAGAATCCGGGCGAGTATCATGCTGTGCCGAAAAAGGGCAGCAGCGCTCCCTGCGTCACCTACTCCGAGGTATTCGGCAGGGAGCTTGAAAGGCTCGGTGTGTCGGACGGCAGGATATGCGCCATAACTGCGGCGATGAAATACGCAACGGGACTGAATCACTTCAACAATTCCTGCGCAGAGCGCTTTTTTGATACAGGTATAGCGGAGCAGCATTCCGTCACCTTTGCGGCAGGTCTTGCCACAGAGGGCATGCTGCCTGTTTTTGCGGTGTATTCCACGTTTTTGCAGCGCAGCTATGACCAGGTGATACATGACTGTGCGATAGAGAATACACACATCACCCTTGCGGTGGACAGGGCAGGCTTTGTGGGCGAGGACGGCGAAACGCATCAGGGCGTATTTGACGTGCCGATGCTGTCGCATATTCCGAATACCACTATCTATTCGCCTGCGTCCTTTGAGGAGCTGCGCCGCTGCCTTAAAACGGCGGTGTACGATACGGACGGCATCGCTGTGGTGAGATATCCGAAGGGCGGAGAATACCGCAGCTTCCTGCCGTATGCGGGAGATTTTGCGTATTCGGGCAAAAAGCGCCGCACGCTGGCCGTCGGCTTCGGCAGGACGGGTGCGTGGCTGGACGAGGCTGCTGATGCGGCAGGCGCAGACTGGCTGAGGCTGGTTAAGATATCGCCGCTGCCAAGAAAGACCGCAGAGATAGCGATGAGCTATGACAGGGTGGTATTCTTTGAGGAGAGCATGCTGTCAGGCGGTATTGCGGAGCGCCTTTCGAGGGAGCTTCTGTCACGAGGCTTCAGGGGCACATTTGAAGCGGTGGGAGTCGACGGGCGGTTTGTCCCTGCGGCAAGCGTTTCGGAGCAGCTTCAGATGTTTGGTCTTGACAGGGAGAGCATGACGGAAAGGCTACGTTGAGGTCTGCTATATGACGATACTGAATGTGATAGCGGTGCTTGACCGCACAGGTGAAAAATGCCTTTTCTGCAAGCGGAGAAAGGACCCGTACAAGGGTCTGTACAACTTCGTGGGAGGTCATGCGGAGGACGGAGAGGACGGACTTTCCGCAGCCTACCGTGAGCTTTACGAGGAAACGGGCATAACTGACAAGGATATAAGGCTCATCCATCTGATGGACTTCACCTACTGCCTTTATAACGAGGTGGTGGAGGTGTACTTCGGCTATCTTGACAGGGACATAGCGGTGCACGGTGACGAGAATGAGCTTCTCTGGCTTGACAGGGAGCAGGATTTTTTCAGCACGGAGCGCTTCGCAGGTGAGGGCAACATTGGTCATATAATGGAGCATATCCGTCTGTATGAGAGGAATAACGGCTGAGGAGGTGCAAGGGGTGCGGCTGGACGTATATCTTACCGAAAACGGCATGTGCAAGAGCCGCACGGCGGCACAGAGCCTTATAAAGAGCGGCGGAGTCTGCGTAAACGGAGCGGTCTGCGAAAAGCCGTCCGCAGTGGTCGTGGAGAGCGACAAGGTCGAGATAACGGGCGAGCAGCTGCGTTATGTGGGACGTGGCGGACTTAAGCTGGAGGGTGCGCTGAGCACGTTTCAGCTGGACATAACGGGAATGACCTGCCTTGATATCGGGTCGTCCACGGGCGGATTTACCGACTGCATGCTGCAACACGGTGCGGAGAAGGTCTATGCGGTGGATGTTGGCACTGACCAGCTTGATAAAAAGCTGCGTGATGACGGCAGGGTGGTCGTGATGGAAAAGACCGATATCCGCACGGCGGAGCTTCCCGTGATGGTGGATTTTGTCGGCACTGATGTGTCGTTTATCTCGCTGAAGCTGGTGATACCGCATATCTTCAGGCTGCTTAAGGACGGCTGCAATGCGGTGGTGCTTGTAAAGCCGCAGTTTGAGGCAGGCCGAAGGGCGCTCAACAAAAAGGGGATAGTTACCGACAACAAGGTGCACGCAGAGGTGCTTAAGGATATAACGGAGTTTGCGGAGCTTGGCGGCTTCAGGGTGCTTAACACCGCCATCTCGCCGATACGTGGCGGAGATGGCAACACCGAATACCTCATGTGTCTTGAAAAGCGTGCGGAGGGGTGAGCATATGGGCGAGAAACGTGCAGTTATCACATACAACACCTGGGACAGCAGGTCAGCGGAGCTTGCAGGGCAGATATGCGCACTGCTTCAGGAAAACGGAGTTACGCCATTGGTCTACGACAAGCTGAGCGAGTTTGACAGGCTGGTGGGTGCGGCGGCGACCGACGATGTGTCGGACTGCATCTGCATGATAACCGTAGGCGGCGACGGCACGATACTTCACTGGGGCAAGCTGATGGCACAGCACGGAAAGCCGCTGCTGGGTGTAAACACTGGCAGGCTCGGCTTCATGGCGACGCTGGAGCCGTCGGATATCGGCAGGATACCGCAGCTCATCCTCGGGGACTTTTCCGTAAGCAGACGTATGCTGATGCAGGCGGAGATACTTAAGGCAGACGGCACGGCCGTCGTAAAGACCGCACTGAATGATGTGGTGATAGAGCGTGACAGGCTGTCGAAGCTGCCCGAATTCCGCGTATTCAGCGGCGATACAGAGGTGCTGAAGCTCCAGGCAGACGGTGTGATATTCGGCACTCCCACAGGCTCTACGGCATATTCGCTTTCCGCAGGCGGTCCGATAATCGCACCTGATATGGAATGCATCGAGTGCACTCCGCTTTGTCCGCATACACTGTTTTCACGCCCGATGATATTTTCGGTAAGCAGGCCGATAACGCTGAGTTGCACGCCGTATCAGGGCAGCAGGGTCACGATAAGCGTGGACGGCGAGCGTGGCATATCCTTTGAGGAGGGCGACAGGCTGCGGCTGACAAGGAGCGAGGGCGAGCTTCGTTTGATCGAAGCAGGCGACGGATTCTTCGGTGCGGTGCGAAACAAGCTGATGACTCCGCTGAAATAATGATGAACGGGGTGTATTTCCATGGATAAGAAGCAGCGCCATGCGGCGATACTCTCCATCATAATGGAGAATGAGGTGGAAACTCAGCAGGAGCTTCAGATACTGCTTAAGCAGGCAGGCATCCGCATAACTCAGGCGACCATCTCCCGTGATATGCGTGAGCTTAAGATAAGCAAGGGCATGTCGGAGAATGGGGTAAACTGCTACTTTTCGGCTGCGGCAGGCAGGACGCCCAAGTACAACAGCCTGTTTTCACAGGCGGTGCTGTCGCTGGATTATGCCATGAATACCGTTGTGATAAAGTGCAGGGCGGGTCTTGCAAACGCTGCGTGCGCAGTGCTGGACGAGCAGGATTTCGGCTTCGTCGTGGGCACTATCGCAGGAGATGATACCATCTTCGTGCTGACCCGCACGGAAAATCATGCGGTGCAGCTTATCGAGCTGCTGAAAAAGATGATGAAAAAGAACTGACGGGAGGACACGGTCTTGCTGCGTGAGCTATCAATAGAGAATCTTGCGGTCATCGAGAGGGCGACCGCAGAATTCGGCGGAAACTTCAATGTTTTTACAGGCGAAACGGGCGCAGGTAAAAGTATACTTATCGGCGGTATAAACGCTATCCTCGGTCAGAGGACGACAAAGGATATCGTGCGCACGGGCGCACCTAAGGCGGTCATCACGGCGCTGTTTGACGACATTCCCGAAAAGGTGTCGGAGAAGCTTGCGGAAATGGGCTTTTCCGCAGAGGACGGGGAGCTTATGCTGATGCGTGAGATATCGGCGGACGGTAAAAGCTCCGCACGTATCAACGGCAGGACGGCGACAGCTGCGATGCTGCGTGAGGTGGGGTCGCTGCTGGTGGACGTGCACGGACAGCATGAAAACAGGATACTCATGTCCTCGGACAATCAGCGTGATATACTGGACAGCTACGGCGGTATCGGACCTGCTCTCGCAGAATACAGGGAGCGATTCCGCAGCTTTTCGGCGCTGTCAAAGCGCATAGCAAAGCTGCAGGCGGCAAATGAGACACGTGTGCTGAAAACAGCGCAGCTGACTGCGATAGTGGAGGAGCTTGAGGAGCTTTCCCTTTCAAAGGGCGAGGGCGATGCACTGGAAGCGGAGCTTCAGCGGTGCAGGAGCTTTGTGAAGATACAGTCGGCGCTGTATCAGGCTTACGGCTGCTTCAACGGCGAGGAGAGCGCAGGTGCGCTGGACCTTATGCGGCGCGCGATGAATTCCCTTGCAGGGGTGAGTGCGGTGCTGCCCGAGGCGGAGGAGCTGTCACAGCGCATCGAGGGCATACTTGCCGAGGGCGAGGACATCGCCGCAGAGATATCGGCGCTGACCAATGACGACGGCGGCGAGGCACGTGAGGCTGCGCTTGAGGACAGGGTGTCCGCCCTGAAGCACGCAAAGCGCAAATATAACATGGACGCAGACCAGCTGGTGGATTATCTTGACGAGTGCAGGGGCGAGCTGCTGGAGCTTGACGGAATGGACGGCGAGCTTGAGGAGCTTTCCGAGCAGAAGCATGTCCTTGCGGAGGAGCTGAAAAAGGCTGCGGCGCATATTACGGAGCTGCGTACGGCGGCGGCAGAGAAGCTGTCAGAGGAGATATGCGGGGAGCTGAGATTCCTCGACATGCCGAATGTGCGGATAATAATTTCGGTCACAAAGGACAAGGTCACAATAAACGGCATGGACATGGTGGAGATGCTCATCTCCGCAAACATGGGCGAGGAGCCGAAGCCGATAAACAAGATAGCAAGCGGCGGCGAGCTTTCCCGTATCATGCTTGCGATAAAGAGCGTGCTTGCGGATAACGACGATATCCCGACCCTTATCTTTGACGAGGTGGACGCAGGCATCAGCGGCAGAGCTGCCCAGAAAGTGGGAATAAAGCTTGCCGAGACCGCACAGAAGCGTCAGGTGCTGTGCATAACTCACCTTGCGCAGATAGCGTCACAGGCAGACCACCATCTGCTTATCGAGAAGAATACCGAGGGAGAGCGCACCTTTACAAGGATACAGCCGCTTGACTTCGAGGGTCGTAAGGCGGAGCTTGCACGTATCATCGACGGCGACGGCAGCAGCGAGAGCAGCCTGCTTGCGGCGGAGGAGATGCTAAAGCGCGGCGGCTGACAGAGCCGTGCGCTGCGAAAAAATTTCAAAAAATTCTTGACAGGGAATTAAAAATGTGCTATACTATGAAACGAAATAGGCTATGATGGAGAGAGTATCGAGGTCAGCGCATTCTCAGAGAGCCGTGGCAGGTGAGAGCACGGTATTGCGCCCGAGAGAAAAACGCTCCGGAGCTTGCGGAAGAAAGCGTGCCGCAGGGTGCGTGACTAGAACCGCACGTTACATTGCGTAAATATGTAATTGAGTGGATCGCTGATGCGGTCAATTTGGGTGGTATCGCGGAAGATGTCTTTCGTCCCATGTAAGGGCGAACGGCATCTTTTTTGTTTTCTGATGACGTTTGCACCTGCACTAACAAACATTCGTAAAAGTTTTTATGAAGGAGAATGATACTATGCTTAGAACTCACACATGCAACGAGCTCAACACAGAGCACATCGGCAGGAGCGCTACTCTCTGCGGCTGGGTGGACACTGTACGTGACCACGGTGGTGTAATCTTCGTGGACCTGCGTGACCATTACGGCGTGACACAGGTGGTACTGTCCGACGACAAGCTTCTTGACGGTGTTTCCAAGGAAACTGTCATCAAGGTAAGCGGCGAGGTCACAAAGAGAGATGAGGAAACAGTAAACCCCAAGCTCGCCACAGGTATGGTAGAGGTAAAGGTGGACTCCGTTGAGATACTCGGTCCCTGCCAGCAGGCGCTTCCCTTTGAGATCGCTGCTTCTACCCAGACAAGAGAGGACATCAGATTAAAGTACCGCTACCTCGACTTAAGAAACACAAAGATCCACGATAACATCGTGCTTCGTTCAAAGATATTAAGCTACCTCAGACGCCAGATGGAGGACATGGGCTTTATGGAGATCCAGACTCCCATACTGACCGCTTCTTCCCCCGAGGGCGCAAGAGATTACCTCGTTCCCAGCAGAAAGCACAAGGGCAAGTTCTATGCACTTCCCCAGGCTCCCCAGCAGTTCAAGCAGCTGCTGATGACCAGCGGCTTCGACCGTTATTTCCAGATCGCTCCCTGCTTCCGTGACGAGGACGCTAGACAGGACCGCTCTCCCGGAGAGTTCTACCAGCTCGACTTTGAGATGGCTTTTGCTACTCAGGAGGACGTTTTCGAGGTCGCTGAAACAGTTATCTACAACACATTCAAGGAGTTCTCCGGCAAGGAGGTCGTAAAGCCCCCCTTCAGACGTATTCCTTTTGCAGAGTCCATGCTGACCTACGGTACAGATAAGCCCGACCTGCGCAATCCCCTTGTTATCAAGGAGCTGTCCGACCTGTTCGTTGACAGCGATTTCAAGCCCTTCTGCAACAAGACCGTAAGAGGTATCCGTGTTCCCGGAATGGCAAGCCAGTCCAAGAGCTTCTTCAAGAACATGGAGGACTTTGCTACTCAAGAAGTGGGCATGAAGGGTCTCGGCTACTTCAAGGTCGAAGAGGGCGAGAACGGCGGCTTCAGGTACAACGGCCCCATCGACAAGTTCCTTGACGACGCACAGAGAAAGGAGCTTGCAGACCGCTGTGAGCTTCAGGTGGGCGATGTACTGTACTTCATTGCGGACAGCGCAAAGAATGCGCCTAAGTTCGCAGGTCAGATACGCACAGAGGTCGCAAACCGCATGGGCCTTATCGACGACAGCAAGTTCGAGTTCTGCTTCATCGTGGACTTCCCCATGTACGAACTGAACAGCGAAACAAACAAGATAGACTTCACACACAATCCCTTCTCCATGCCCCAGGGCGGTATGGATGCGCTTCTTAACAAGGATCCGCTGGAGATATTCGCATACCAGTACGACATCGTATGCAACGGTATCGAGCTGTCCTCGGGCGCTGTAAGAAACCACAATCCCGAGATCATGAAGAAGGCATTCGAGATCGCAGGCTACGGCGAGGAGGACGTAAAGGAGAAGTTCGGCGCACTGTACACCGCATTCACATTCGGCGCACCTCCCCACGCAGGTATGGCTCCCGGTGTTGACAGAATGATAATGCTCATCGCAGGCGAGGAAACCATTCGTGACGTTATCGCATTCCCGCTGAACGGTAATGCTCAGGACGTAATGATGGGCGCTCCCGGCGAGGTAACAGAGCAGCAGCTGAGAGAGGTCCACATCAAGGTAAGAGATTGATCGCATGTGAGATACGGCGGCACGGGCGGCACTGCCCGTGATCTCCGTACCGACTGATTGTTTTCAGAAAGGGATATATTATGGATAAAGACGTATTAAGAAGGCTGGAAAAGCTGAACCAGCTCGCCCTTACAGAGGAGCAGAAGGCTGACGTTCTTTCTTTCTTCGCAGAGCAGGAAAAGGAGATCGAAAAGCTGTATACGGCTGATACGGAGCAGACCGAGAGAATGGTGCATGTAATGCCCATCATGACCGTTGTCCGTGACGATGTTGAAAAGAAGCTGTTTACACGCGACGAGCTTCAGCAGGGTGCGCCCGAGGCCACTGACGGCTACTGGCAGGTGCCCCGTCTGTTAGAGTGATAGTGCGGAGGGATAGACATGAACATTTATCTTAACAAAAAAGAGAACGCAGCTGCGGGTGCGGTTGCGCTTGACGACCTTTTCCTTACAAAGGATATGCCCACCACAGGCGGCTCAAAGATGCTGGACGGCTACATGAGCCTTTTCGACGCAGAGATCGTTTCAGGACTTGCTGCGGCAGGATATGAGATCGGCGGAAAGGTGAATATCGGCGAATTCTCCATCGACCTTATGGGCGAAAGCTCCTATTACGGTGCATGCGAGAAGGACGGAAAGCTCGCTTATGCGGCTTCCGAGGCTCTTTCAGAGGGCGCAGGCGCTGTTATGTGCCTTGATGTGAACGGTACTCCCAGACGTGCTGCGGCGCTGTACGGCAAGGTATTCGTGAAGCCTACCTACGGCACTGTTTCGAGATACGGCACTATCGCTGTTGCGTGCTCGGGCGAAACTGTCGGCGTTATGGCTGACACGGCTGCAAAGTGCGGCGAGGTGCTCTCCGCTGTTGCAGGTCACGATGACAAGGACGGCACCAGCCTTTCCGAGGCAGAGTGCGCAAAGATAAAGAACGGCGCAGAGTTCAGAAAGATCACAAAGATCGCTGTTGCAAAATCCATATGCGAGTCCGCAGACGACGCTGTAAAGGCGAAGCTTGCGAAGTTCCGTGAGGTGATGGGCGCAAACGGCGTGGAGTTCACAGAGGTGGACGATACTGTTCTTGCGCTTGCAAAGACCGCATGGAACGTGTGCATGTCCGCAGAGCTCTGCAACAACGTTTCCCGTCTTGACGGCGTGAAGTACGGCTACCGCACAAAGAACTACAAGACCATCGAGGAGCTGTACACGAACAGCCGTACCGAAGCGTTCGGCGATCTGCTCAAGACAGCTATCCTTTTCGGCTCTGATGCACTTTCCACGGAAAACTACATGAAGGTATATGACAAGTCGCTGCGCATCCGCCGCGTCGTGTCCGAGAGGCTTCAGGAGATATTCGCTGATTTCGACGCAGTGCTGATGCCTGCATGCGGAAAGGACAGCTACACGATGGCTGACGTTAAGGCTGACAAGTACATGGCATTTAAGGAGGCGCTGTATACCGCACCTGCTTCCCTTACAGGCATGCCCGCTGTCGTTGTGGGCGGAGTACAGCTTATCGGTGCGGCATTCTCCGATCAGGCGCTGCTTGACGCTGCCGCTGCATTTGAAAAGGAGGCAAAGTAATGAAGAAGTACGAAACCGTCATCGGTCTTGAGGTGCATATCGAGCTTGCCACCGAATCCAAGATATTCTGCAGCTGCTCCGCAAAGTTCGGCGGCGAGCAGAACGACCACGTATGCCCCGCATGCTGCGGTATGCCGGGTATGCTCCCCATCGTAAACAAGCACGTTGTTGACCTCGGTATGACAGCAGGTCTTATGCTGAACTGCGACATCAACCGTGTTACCACATTCGACAAGAAGAGCTACTACTACCCCGATCTGCCCTGCTCTTACCAGACCACACAGTGGTTCAGCCCTGTTGCGGTGAACGGATATGTTCCGATCGAGACCAGCAAGGGCAAGAAGAATATCCGCATCAAGCAGATACACATGGAGGAGGACGCAGGTAAGCTCGTCCATGACGACTGGACAGATACCACACTTGTTGACTTTAACCGTACCAGCGTTCCGCTGTGCGAGATCGTTTCCCAGCCCGACCTTTCCAGTGCGGAGGAGGTAGTTGCTTACTTAGAGCAGCTGCGCTCACGTCTGCGCTTTGCGAAGGTGTCAGGCTGCCGTATGGAGCAGGGAAGCATGCGCTGCGACGTAAACCTCTCCGTTCGTGAGGAGGGCAGCGACAAGCTGGGCGTAAGAACAGAGATGAAGAACATGAACTCTATCTCCGCCATCACCCGTGCCATCGAGTATGAGACCGCACGTCACATCGACGCTCTTGAGAACGGTACAGAGGAGCTTGTACAGGAAACACGCCGCTGGGACGACATCAAGGGCAAGAGCTACGCAATGAGAAACAAGGAAACAGCAGGTGATTACCGCTACTTCCCCGACCCCAACATCATGCCCATCGTTATCGACGACGAGTGGTTCGACCGCATCAAGGGCACTCTCCCCGAGCTTCCCGAGGTAAAGAAGGAGCGCTATATCAGCGAGCTTTCCCTCAGCGAGTACGACGCAGAGCAGCTCACCCAGAGCAGAGCGCTGTGCGACTGCTTCGAGGCTGCTTATGAGGAGTGCGGACAGGCTAAGGAGGTCGCAAACTGGCTCATCTCCGACTGCATGAACATCCTCAACAAGAAGCAGATGATCGCTGACGATCTTACCATCGGCGGCAAGGCGCTGGGTCAGCTGATAAAGCTGGTGCTGGACGGCAAGGTACAGCGTGGAAACGGCAAGAAGATACTCTCCGCCATGTTTGACGAGGATATCACAGATGTTGAGCAGTACGCAAAGGACAACAACTTCATCGTGTCCAACGATACAGGCGCTATCGAGGCTGTCATCAAGGCTGTCGTTGCCGAGGATACACGCTCCGTTGCCGACTACAAGAGCGGCAAGGAGAAGGCGCTTCAGGCACTTTTCGGAAAGTGCATGCGTCAGCTTAAGGGCAACTGCGACCCGCAGGTGCTGAGAACGATGCTTATCGACATCGTAAACAAGTCCTGATAAAAAGTTATACCGCCGTGATATTCACGGCGGTCAGGCTGTCGATAAAGTACCATCTACGTTGTCACTCCGCACTACGACAGGCACAAAGCCTAGTCGTAGCACGGGTTCCTAGTATCTGGTACTTTCTCGTTCGCCTAGGAATGTGGCTTTTTCGACAAGAATACCGCCGTGATATACACGGCGGTATTTTTTCAGAAAAAACAGAAGCCTGAGAATGATGTCCGTTCATTCTCAGGCTCTTTATTTATACCAGCTTTACTATCCACATGACAATGATGAAAACAGCTGAAATAATCCCGACGACGAGCCTCCAGGGCTCTATTCTTTTATCTTTCACAGGATCACTTCCTTGCCATCTTCAGCATATCTGAAAACTTGAGTCTGTTGCCGTTGTGGAGGATGATAGCCTCGTATATCTTTGCCACCAGCATAGCGATCAGCACAACGAATACCGCAAGTATCACTATGGCGATGATCGTTTCACCCAGCGACATCGTACCCAGCATCAGCGCAGAGGGAAGTGCGAAGGGAGAGGATACGGGGAAGTAGTAGGAGAACAGCTGCACGGGGTTCATGGCAGCAGCGCCCGTATCAATGGATTCCACGTTGAATATAACAGGGAAGTATGCAAGGTAGAAGCCTACCACGCCGAGGAAGGACAGCGGCTGCATTGCCTGCTGAAGGTCCTCCATCCTGCTTATGCTTGCGCCTGCAAGCGCTGCGATGAGTGCGAAGAACAGGAAGCCGAGGATAAAGATGATGAGTATGAGTATGATGGTCACGGGGCTGATGGTGCCGAGCGTGTTGGAGATAGCTTCTACGATCTCCGCATTCTGACCTGTAAGCGCCTGAGTGGAGTTCATCATCTCCATGATCTCTCCGCCTATACCGAAGGAAGCAGTCGCCATGAATGCGCCGATACCCACGAGGATTATCAGGATGAACTGGAGTATGGAAACAAGACCCATCGCAAGCACCTTGCCTATAACGACCGCAAGAGGTCTTACGGAGGTCAGCAGAAGCTCCATCACACGGCTTGTTTTTTCGGTTGCGATGGACTGAGCCACGGTCTGACCGTATACGAATATCAGCAGGAACAGCACCAGCGATACAACGATCGGTACAAAGTAGTTGATGGCGCTTTCAAATATGTTCCACTCGTCAGTACCTGCGGTGATCTTTGAGGTGATGACAGATACCTGTGTTGCGGCATAGTTTTCGGGAGAAACACCGAGCTTCACCATCTTGCGGTAGTCCACCAGCTGCGATACCAGCGATGTGATGCCGTCCACCTGCTTGCCCTCAGTTTCGGGAGAGTAGTAGGTCTTTACGGTGTAGGCATAAACTATGCCGTCGCTCTCGTTTGTGTCGATGCACACCATAGCCTCGCCTGCTGCGGTCTTTGACAGCTTGTCGATCA
>JAGAKC010000496.1 GCA_017848155.1 Oscillospiraceae bacterium
TAAGTTGATCGTATTTATATTATATATGTATCCTATGAAAAAATCAAGTGGAATGATACCGCTGAAAAAGAAAGTGGATGATGAAATTGGATAAGACGCTCAAAAAAACACCCGTAGTGGTCGGTGTTGCTATATTATGCTGTGTGCTGTGGGGAAGTGCGTTTCCGATGATAAAGCTCGGATATGCTGGGTTTCAGATACCGCAGGACGACCCTGCGTCGCAGATACTGTTTGCGGGGTGCAGATTCACTCTTGCAGGAGTGCTTGCCTGGATATTCGGCAGTGCAGCGGCAAGAAGGCCGCTCCTACCTTGCAAGCACTCGTGGGGCAGGATAGCTGTACTAAGCCTGTTTCAGACGATACTTCAGTATCTGTTTTTTTACATTGGTCTTGCTAACTGTACGGGAGTAAAGTCCTCGGTCATAAACGGCTGTGGTGCTTTTGTGTGCATTCTTGTATCGGCGCTGGTCTTTCGTATGGAGAAGCTGACTGCTGCAAAGCTGGTCGGGTGTCTGCTTGGTGCAGTTGGAATAGTTATCGTAAATCTCGGCGGCAGCTTCGGCGGCGGTTTTTCGCTTATTGGCGAGGGCTTCATAGTACTGTCGGTAATAGCGTATGCATTCTCAACGGTGCTGATAAAGAGGTTTTCGGCGGATGACGAGCCTGTAATGCTGTCGTCGCTGCAATTCGTTCTCGGCGGACTTGTCATGGCAGTGTGCGGAGCTTGCTTCGGCGGCAGGCTTCCTGTCATTACAACGGGCGGTGTATTTATACTGCTGTATCTGGGATTCCTTTCAGCGGCGGCATATTCGCTGTGGTCGCTGCTGCTTAAATACAATCCCGTTTCAAAGGTGGCTATATTCAGCTTTATGACCCCCATATGCGGAGTCGTGCTTTCGGCGCTGTTTCTCGGAGAGATGCAGCAGGCTTTCAGCATCAATGCGCTGGCTGCGCTGATACTGGTGAGCGGCGGAATATATATCGTAAATATCGACGGCAGGAAAAAGAATGACTCATAACAGTTATCCCCGTAACAAAGTGGTGTTACGGGGATATTTTCATAGATCCTGTATGAGGTCAACTGTATATGCATAGTCGGGAAACTCGCTGCATATCCTTTCGGCTGCCTTCCGGCAGAAATCACTTCTTAGCTGCGGCGCATCTCTCATAGCCTGCTTTGCGCCCCACAGATGGGTGAAGCTGTCCTGCGGAAAGAAGAGGTGGTCCTTGTCCAGCAGCGTTTTTACGGGAGTGCCTGTGTATTCTGCGCACATGGCGAGCATCCTCTGCTCTGCAAACACCATATAGCAAAGTCGGTCATCGCAGCTTACGGCGGATCTCATGAATGCGATAGCCTGTGACACGTAAAATTCCTTTATATCGTTGTCGGGAAGATAAAGAAATGCGGTGTTGAGCGGCAGTACTTTTTCGTCAAACTGCGGCAGGATATGGTCTTTAAGTCTGAAATAGCCTGTGGGCGGATAGATGTCGGGATAAAGCTCCTCTCTGTGGGCGGCGATCAATTCTTTTCCGAAGCAGAGCTTTTTCCATACGATAAAGTCTGTATCTATCATTACACAGGGCGCAGTGCACTCCCTTAGCGCAAGCAGCTTGCCTCCTGCCCAGAACATTTTCGGGTCGATGCCCTCCATGTCATCGGGGATGCAGACGCATATCTCGTCCCATATACCGTCAAGCCCTGTGCTGCGGTAGTATTCTGCGCCTGCGCTGTCGGTGAAAAGCCGTATCTCACCGTTGTGTTTTTTCCAGTTGAGTGCAGAAAGCACCGTACAATAGAGGTCGAAATCCTCCTGAAAAAAAGCTCCGCTTTTCTTTGCAAAAAACGGAGCGGTGGAGATTATGTGAATAGCGTTCATATAAACCTCATATCAAGTGTATTCCATAGCCGAAGCGATCCAGCGGACATATCCTCAGTGTCCTGTACATTATCTCATCGTACTCGTCAGATGTCATCATACGGCAGCTGCCTGAAAGCGGTACGCCTTTATATGAGCCGTACTCGTATCCTGCGCCGTATCCGAAGCTGCCCATATATCCTGCCACGAAGCCGAACGAAAAGCCACGCATTGAGCCGGCACCGCTGAATGAGCCGAAGGAATTATATAAGAATGATCCGACAACAAACAAACTGCCCGGGAAGGAGCCGAAGCCTGTTCTGTTTTTGCGGAACGAGCCGAGATACCATTCCCACTCCCACTCCCATGACCACGAGGTGCTGCGGAAGGATGACAGTGAGTAGCTTCCCGTGTTGAACGAGCCGTATCTGTTCTGAGCGCCGAAGCTTCCGTAATAAAAGGAGCCGCCGAACAGATTCCATCTGAACGAGCCGGATGCGCTGAAGCTGCCCGTAGTGCTGTAAGCAGTTGAAAAACTGCCCTGATGTTCTGATACGAAGCCGAAAGAAAAGCTGCCTGCTCCGTATGAGCTTTCTACAGACTTTTCGGTCATCGCTCCATTTCTGAGTGTATCGATCGTGCGGATGAGCTGCTCGTCAGCTCGGTGCACAGGTACATCGTTTGTCGTTTTTTGTGTGAATATCGCTGTCAGACGGTCGTTGAGGTCGGACGATGAAGCGTCCAGCGCTTCAAGCTTTTCCGCATATTCGTCACCGCCATGAGTGCGCAGCCACGCAACAAGGCTTCCGCCGAGGAAGTATCCGCGGATTGCAGCTATATTGAAATTTGAGCATATTTCGTCGGCAGAAAAGATCTTTTTCCTGCCAAGCCATAAAGCACAATCCATTTCGTCCTCCATGATAGTTAGCGTCCGCACCTGTTGAAAGCATGCGTATCGTGCATGCTCTGTCACAATTTGCACAATTATCGCTTATATTATATCACATTCTTTAATATTTTTCAACAAGTTTATCGTATTTTATTCAGACTCTTTCCGTGTTTTGTGAAAAACTACAATAAAACAGGTGGATTGATAACGTCACGAGGGAGCTTTGTTATGCAAAAAGCACAACTTTGCATTTGCCCCTTGAAATCCTCAGGCAAAAGAGTTATAATATCCCTGTAAGCTAAAAAACGTTTTTGGATTAATCTAATTTACTTAATAAGCTAAAAGAAAGGATATGACTATGAAAAAGATCATTTCGGCTGTCCTTGCGGCAGCAATGATACTCTCAATGACCGCCTGCAGTGAAAAGGGCGAGAGCACAGCTTCTGACGGAAGCTCTGTCGTGGACAATGCTGCTACCTCCGCTTCTGATACAGAAAGCGCAGGCACAGGCGACAGCGGCGCTTCGGATGATGGTGCGCAGTCTGAAAAAAAGCTTCTTTCAAATCCCATACCGCTCAATGCGGAGGGCGATATCGATATGGAGGCGGCGCTTTCGTATCAGACTGATTTTGACGCACTGAAAGCATCACTTGATGCAAAGACAGTAGACCCTGACAAGCCTGTTTCGGAAAACTCAAACGAGAATACTCTTAAGGTGTTTGAGTATCTGCGCAGCATCTACGGAAAGCAGATAATCACAGCGCAGCAGATGATGGACAAGAATCCCTATGAGGATATAGTATACTACAATGCCACAGGCGATATGCCTGCCATGAAGGGCTTTGATTTCATCTTTGCCACAGGCGGCTATCTCAGTGACGATATGGTGGACGAGGCTATAGAATGGCATCAGCAGAGCGGCGGTCTTGTTACATTTACATGGCACTGGAATGTTCCGGTCGATGTGGACGATCACAGCAAGGGCTACGCTTTCTATCAGGAGGATATCGTAAACTGGAGTCAGGTGAACGCTGTTACTCCGGGTACAAAGGAATATGAGCAGGTCATCCATGATATCGACCTTATTGCAACAAAGATGCAGCGCCTTGAGAGCGAGGGCGTAACTGTACTGTTCCGTCCGCTGCATGAGGCAAGCGGTTCGTGGTTCTGGTGGGGTATCCAGGACAGAAGCACCGCAGAGAACGAGGTGTTCCAGAAGCTCTGGTACATGATATTTGACAGACTTGAGAACCACCACAAGCTGACCAACATCATCTGGGTGTGGAACGGTCAGTCCAAGCACTGCATGGTAAGTCCCAATGCTTATGATATCGCAGGTGTGGATTTCTATGCAAGCTCAGAAGACCATTCCGCACAGGAATCCCAGTACAGCAAGCTTGAGGGCATGAATGCTGACAGCGGCAAGATGCTTGCGCTGTCCGAGTGCGGATATATCCCCGACCCTGCCGATTGCAAGGAAAAGGGTGTCATGTGGCTGTACTACATGATATGGAACGGAGATTTCGTGTACGAAACAGTAGGCAACGGCATAGTAAAGACCGACCTTACAGGTACGCCTTCTCCTAATCCCGAGCGTATGACCAATGAGATGCTGGTGGAATATTTCGGAAACGATGTCTTTATCACCCACAGCGATCTGCCCGAGTTCCCCACAGGTACAAAGGCTATCCCTGAGGCGTTGACCACATGGGAGTATTTCAAGAACGGCGGTTGATAGTTTTGGCTCCCTCTGAAAAAACAGAGGGAGCTTTTTGTGCGATATATACAATTATCTTTGGGTATCTTGACGAATAGAGATATAAATGATACAATATATTAAGGGCAGATAAAGTGCCCAGCGGTCACCTCTTTTTTGCCGCAGAAGAGGAGCAGTACCGTCTAAGCTGCGGCGGAATGAGGTGTTATTATGACTATCAGCGAGCTTCGCAGTGAGTTCACGGAGGTGGGCATAGACTGCAACGAAATGGTTGAAAAATTCATGGACAGTGAGGCTATGTTCCTGAAGTACTACAAAAAGTTTTTCGGAGCGGCGGGTGATGTCGTGCGTGAGCTGAAAGACGCAGTGTCCGCAGACGATCATGCAGCTATCGAAAACAGGGCGCATGCGCTAAAGGGTCTGTCAGGAAATGTCGGACTTAATGCAGTGTTCGAGCCTGCTAAAAAGATCGTAGATGATGTCCGTGCAGGACAGTTCGACTGCTACAAGGATGACCTTGCAAGGCTGCTTGAAGCGTACACAAAGGCTGAAGCCATAGCACATAAGCTGGATTAAGGAAAGGAAGGTAACGTATATGCCGGAAGATCTTGGTTTTATCGTACCCATAGTGATCGTTGCAGCGATCATAATTTTCATGTTTGCGGCAGGCTACCGCAAGGCTCCGCCCGATAAGGCGTACATCATAAGCGGTCTGCGCAGAAAGGCAAAGGTCGTTATCGGTAAGGCAACCGTAAAGCTGCCGTTCTTTGAAAGATGCGATATCCTGGAGCTTGCCCTTATGTCTGTAGACGTAAAGACAGCTCAGGCTGTTCCTACAGCGGACTACATCAACATCTCCGTTGATGCGGTCGTAAACGTAAAGATATCCTCCGAGCCTGATATCATACTGCGTGCACAGCAGAACTTCCTTAACAAGAATGTTGAGTACATAACAAAGGTATCCCGTGAGGTGCTTGAGGGTAACATGCGTGAGATCGTTGGTCAGATGCGCCTTGAGGAGATGGTGTCAAACCGTCAGGCATTTGCTGACAAGGTGAAGCAGAATGCTGATCCTGACCTCAGTGCAATGGGACTTGAGATAGTATCCTTCAACGTGCAGAATTTCGTTGATGACAACGGTATCATCACCGATATGGGTATCGACAACACGATGCAGATCAAGAAAAAAGCTGCCATCTCAAAGGCTGAGGCAGAGCGTGATATCAAGATCGCACAGGCAGAGGCTAACCGCAAGGCTAACGATGCACGTGTAGACTCCGAAACAGCTATCGCAGAGCGTGAGAATGAGCTTGCTATCAAGCAGGCAGAGCTTAAGCGTGCGGCTGACATCAAGCAGGCTGAAGCCGACGCTGCCTATACCATCCAGCAGGAGGAGCAGCGTAAGACGATCGAGATCACAACAGCAAACGCAAATCTCGCAAGACAGGAGCGTGAGGTAGAGATCAAGGCGAAGGAAGCCGAGATCAAGGAGCGTGCTCTTGAAGCGGAGATCAAAAAGACTGCGGAAGCTAATAAGTATGCCGCACAGCAGAAGGCCGATGCGGAGCTGTATACCATACAGCGTAATGCAGAAGCTAAAAAGTATGAGGATATCCAGAATGCGGAAGCAGAGCTGGAGATCAAGAAGAACGAGGCTGCCGCTATACTTGTGACCGCAGAGAATGAAGCTGCTGCGGAAAAGGCAAGAGCGGAGGCTGCAAGGTTCTCAGCGGAGCAGGAGGCTGCAGGTATCCGTGCAAAGGGTCTTGCAGAGGCTGAGGCTGTCCGTGCAAAGGCGCTTGCCGAGGCCGAGGGTCTTGACAAGAAGGCAGAGGCTATGAAGAAGATGGAAGAGGCAGCTGTACTTCAGATGTACTTTGAGCAGATGCCCGCAGTTGCACAGGCTATTGCAAAGCCGCTGGAGAATGTGGATAAGATCACAATGTACGGCGATGGCAATACATCAAAGATGGTCAAGGATATCACCGAAGCAACAACACAGGCATCCGCCGGTCTGCTGGACGGCCTTGGTATCGACCTCAAGACTATGGTCAGCTCGTTCGTTACGGGCAAGGCTATGGCGGCCGGTATCAATTCCGAAACCACCGCTGAAGCTCCTGTGGCAAATCATGATGACACACTGCCTGTTGGCTGATAAGTGAATAAAAGATTCAGGGACGGATCAAATGATCCGTCCCTGGTGAGACCGTCGAAAAAGTCCCTTTGGGACCAGTTTCCCTCGTCGAAGCTATGTTGGCGGCGTCCATGCCGCCTTTTGGCTTCGACTTTGCGACATCAATGTCGCAACCGAAACATCCGCACTGCCCGCGTAAGGAATAAGGCGCAGCCGTTTCCAGTACAGTTGTGCGGATAGAGGTTATTTTTCCGACGCACATGTCGTCGGAAAAATTTATTAAAAAAGCCTGCTTCGCAGGCAAAAACATAGTTTTTCGACAAGCTGTCAGGGACGGATCAAATGATCCGTCCCTGTTTTTATTATTTTTTTGGGGGTGCAGGCTGCTGTTTTGGCGCTGCCTGCTGCTGGGGTGCGGACTGGATGTTCGTACCGGAATTAAGTGTTTTTCTCATGAGCCTCAGATTGTTGAGGTCCTTTGCCAGAAGCTCTTCCACCCTTGCGAGCATATTGTCTGTAAATTCGTTGGTAGATGTGCGTATGAGGTTGGAGCGTGCCTGAGCATTGCTTATCTCCTCGGTCGCACGCTTGCGTGCTTCCTTCATGATGGAGCTTTCGTCAAGAAGCTCCTTCCTGCGCTGCTCTGCCTTGCGGATTATCTCCTCAGCTTCACGCTTTGCGTCTGAGATTATGCGGTTCTTGTCCGCAACGACATTCTGCGCCTGCTGTATCTCCTTGGGAAGAACAAGGCGCATTTCGGTAGCTATCTCATCTATCTGGGATACATCTACCATACTTTTTTTGGAGAGCGGCACGGGCGACGCTTTCCTGACAACTTCATCGAGCATAGAGATAAGGTCTAAGAGGCTGTAATCCATGATATTATGTCCTTTCTGTCGTTATTGATCGTTCTTCTGTGCCGCTTTTCTTGCAGCGTTGAATTCCGAATTCAGCTTTTGCTTTATTTCTTCGTGAATACATTCGGGCAGGTATTTGCTAACATCTCCTCCGAACATTGCCACCTGCTTCACCATGCTTGATGAAATGAATGTGGTGTTCTGACTTGCGGGGATGAATACTGTTTCGGCTTTCGGGTTAAGGTCTTTGTTTGTGTGAGCCTGCTGGAACTCTGATTCGAAATCGGTGGTCGCACGCAGTCCCTTTACTATGACATCAACATCCTCTCGTGTGTTGAAATAGTCTGCAAGAAGTCCGTTGTAGCTCGCTATCTCAACATTCGGGAGATGCGCAGTTGCACGGCGTAGCAGCTCGCAGCGCTCGGGGATGGTAAATGCAAAGGATTTGAACGGATTTATCAGCACGACAACTATCAGCTTGTCGAACATTTTTGACGCACGTGTGATTATGTCGAGATGTCCGTTTGTGACCGGGTCGAAGCTGCCCGGATAGATCGCAGTTTTCATGGGGCACTTATTCCTTTCATTCGGCAGACGCTTCTTCCTCGTCTGTCTGTTTTGTACGATAAATAGTAACAGATGTACGTGAGTGGCGCAGCACCTTTGCTATCTCAAACCTGCCGAGGTCATGGGGCAGCTTGCACTCCTTCTCGTGCTCACAGATAATGATGCCGTTTTCGGACATCTTATCCACGAGGTGGGGAAGCGCTTTCTGCAATATTTTAAGATCATAGGGCGGATCCAGTATCGCAATATCAAATGTGGCACGTGTGCTTTTCAGAAAAGCGGAGAACGGCATGTTGATCACATGCGATCTGTCCTCAAAGCCTGTTGAACGCAGGTTTTCCCTGACAGCCTTTATCGAAACTGTCGCAGAGTCCACAAAATAGGCTTCCTTTGCGCCACGGCTGAGTGCTTCTATACCAAGCTGGCCGCTTCCTGCGAACATGTCCAGCACTGTGCGTCCCTCTATCTCAAACTGAATGGCAGAGAAAATGGCTTCCTTTACGCCGTCTGTGGTGGGGCGAACGACCTCTGTGCCCTCAACGGTGATCAGCTTTCTTCCTCTTGCCGAGCCTGTAATTACTCGCATATATTAAAACCTTTCCTGTATAAATTCGTACAATTCTTTTGCTTTTTCAGGACTTATCCTTGCGGCAGCTCTGAGCTGCTCTGCGGTAGCTTCCTTTATGCCCTGCTTTGTTCTGAATTCCTTCAGCAGTGCCTGTACCTTAGCCTCGCCTATGCCCTTTACCTCGGTAAGCTCCAGTGTGTAGGTCTTTTGCTTGTGCTTTACACGCTGGAATGCTATAGAGTAACGGTGCACCTCGTCCTGTATATTGGTCAGCAGCTTGAAAAGTGCCCTGTTGGCGCTGATGGATATCTCACCGCCCTCTTTGGCTATGGCACGTGTGCGATGCTTGCTGTCCTTTACAAGTCCGTACAGCGGAATAGTGAGCTTAAGCTCGTCCAGGACCTGTGCAACAGCCGCCACATGCCCCTTTCCGCCGTCAAGCAGGATAAGATCGGGCAGCGGAGAAAAGCTCTCATCTCCGTCAAGATAGCGTGTCAGACGTCTGCGCAGCACCTCCTGCATGCAGGCGTAATCGTCGATACCCACGACTTCCTTGATGTTGAAACGGCGGTAGCCTGCTTTAAACGGTCTGCCGTTGCGGTATACTATCATTCCGCCGACACGGCCTGTTTCGCCGAAGTTCGAGATATCGTAGCTCTCTATACAAAGCGGTATCTTCTCAAGTCCTAAAAGCTCCTTCAGATCCTCCA
>JAGAKC010000497.1 GCA_017848155.1 Oscillospiraceae bacterium
CAGCGATACGACAAATCTCGCAACCAGCTTCTTATCTGTTTCAAGCAAACGCTTTATCAAGATCGCTCCTCCTACTTCTTTTTGTTCATCATATTTCCCAGCACCGTCTTAAAGCTCTCGCCGAACGAGGGATTCTCGCCGTCAGGCCTTCTGGACAGAGCCATCAGCTCCTCCTCGGTCTGCTGGAGCTCGCATATCTTTTCGGTGTGGGAGGAGGTAACTCCAAGCACCATGCACTTTCCGCAGATGCTTACCAGAAGCAGCATCTTATCGGGTCCGAGGTTAATGCGCTCCAGTATCTTCATATTGCGGGAATCGGATATCATGACATGCCTGTTTAGCTTCTTTGTCAGCCAGAACAGCACAAACACAAGCGCCAGCACTCCGATAAGCGCCATTATCATCTGAAAATACTCCAAGCATTGACCTCCTTTCAAAATGTGCAGGATCTACCACTTTTTAAAAACCAAAAAGGCGGGACGTATTCCCCCGCCTTTGTTGTATTCATATCAGCCGAGGACTTTCTTTACGGTCTGCAGGATTCTGTCAGGCTTGAAGGGCTTAACGATGAAGTCCAGAGCGCCGAGCTTGATAGCCTCGACAACCATTGCTTCCTGACCCATTGCAGAACACATTACCACCTTTGCCATAGGATCCATGCCCTTGATGTCCTTAAGAGCCTCGATACCTGTCTTGTTGGGCATCGTGATATCCATGATGACCAGCTCAGGCTTTTCAGAGCCGTAAACATCACATGCGATAGCACCGTCAGCAGCTTCAAGGATGTTTGTGTAACCATTCTTGGTCAGTGTATCCTTGATAAGCATTCTCATAAAAGCAGCGTCGTCAACTAATAAAATCTTCTTGTCCATTACTATAATCTCCTTGATGATTGATCTTTGTTAATAAATATTATTCTTTACCAAGACTGTCCATGAACTTTGACTTCACTATTTCGGTAATTCTTACCGCAAAGTTATCATCGATAACTACCACGTCGCCACGGGCGATCAGATTGCCGTTTACCACGACATCTACGGGAGCGCCTGCCTGACGTTCAAGCTCAATGATAGTGCCCTGTGTGAAATCAAGAATATCCTTGACTTTGCGCTTTGCTGTGCCTATCTCAACGGATATCTCCAGCGGAACGCCCATCAGAAGCTTCAGGTTATCCTGCTGGTCACCCTGAAGTCCGAAATCAACATTATCGAACTGATGAAGCTGCGCGTTCTGTATATTTACGGGAGGTACGGGCGGCGGATAAGCGCCGTATGCCGCATACTGCGGCGGATAACCGTAGCCTGCCGGTGCAGGTGCGGGATAGGCCTGCTGCATTGGCTGCTGGTACATCGGCTGCTGCATCGGAGCCTGCTGGGGCATCGGTGCCGCCGCAGGAGCAGGTGCAGGAGCTGCTGCAGGCGCAGGCGCCGCAGGTGCGGGTGCTGCAGGTGCAGGCTCAGGCTCGTCCTCGGGACCTGTGAAGCTGTCCATCATCTTGCCTGAAAGCGTCTTTGCAAGCTCTACTGACATGATAGACATGAACTCGCTGTTCATTACTCCATCAACGTTCAGATTGAAGTTTACTGCGACCACTGTAGATTCAGGGTCGAGATCTGACAGCTCGCAGAAGTCTGTCTTTTCGATTATGTAGGGAGTGGGTGTCGAGATGTCCACCGACGTTCCGAGCAGGTCGGACAGCGCCGTTGCGGAGGCACCCATCATCTGGTTCATTACCTCGGATACTGCACTGATATTCAGCTCGTCGAACTCGAAGTCGGGCGAGATCACCAGCGGATTACCCATCAGCTGATTAAGTATCAGCTGTACGTCATCCTGCTTCAGTACCATCATATTCACGCCCGTGATGCCTGCCACGTATACTATCTTTACGCAGATAGCAGGCTCCAGCCGTGAATAGTTGAGATCTGAGGCCTTGACCACGCTTACCTGTGGCGTAGTGATCCAGACCTTTGCGTTCAGCAGCTCCGAAACAGCCGTTGCCGCCGAGCCCATACTGATATTCAGTATTTCGCCGACCGCGTCTATTTCGTAGGAGCTGAACTCCACATTTTCATTAGCCATCAGTTATCATACCTCAATTCTGAAAAAAATTATCTATCATTATTGCCTTTTTATTGTTATAGGTTCCCATCTTACCGTCAAACCAGAGCTTGCCGCCGACACGTACCTCAACATTCGTGTTGATGTTCTTGCCGAGCGGTATGACGTCGTTCACCTGAAGCGTCAGCACCTCGTACAGATCGAGATTTATCTCCCCGAGTATTGCGGTTATGTCAAGATCCGTCGTGCTGATACCGTTCATGATGCTGTCACGGCGTTCCTGCTCACGACCTGCGTCGGTCTTTCTCTTTGCGGACGAATACCTTGGTATGAACTTGCCCATGATCTCATCAAGATTTATGGCAGGTATACATACCGATATGATGGATTTTACGCCGTTTATCTCCACTTCAAGCGCAACGATGATAACCGTATCCTCGTGACCTATCGTCTGCACCACACGGGAGTTGGTCTCAATACCAATGAGCCTCGGATTCAGCTCGATATGCGTCGACCACGGCTCCTGAAGGAGCTCTGCAAGCGACGACATAACATCGTTCATGATCGTGATCTCTATCTCGGTGAAGTCACGGTTTACATCACGGTACTCACCCTTACCGCCAAGCAGACGGTCGATCATCGTATAGGTTATCGCATTTGACACCTGAACGATAACGTTCGTTTCACTTACCTCGTCGTTCACGATGCCCATGTCCACCATGCCCATCATTACGTAATCAGGCAGCGCATTGTTGAACTCGCTGTAGCGCTGCTCCTCAATGTTGATGAGCGAAACACGGCAGTATAGTCTGAGCAGGCCCGTCAGATAAGACGACATCAGTCGTGCGTAATTCTCAAAGATGCTGTCCAGCACCTTGATCTGCTCTTTGGTAAACTTCTTCGGAGCACGGAAGTCATATTCCTTGATCTTCGCTTCCTCCGTCTTTGTCACCACAGGAGCCGCTCCGGCTGCAACGCTTTTCAGCATTTCGTCGATCTGCGCCTGCGTCAGGACGTCAGCCATCGAAATCCCCCCTTGGATCTGTTTATCTGTAATTTATTCCGCAGCTGCATCGTCAGCCGCTGCGTCGGCATCAGCAGCCTCAGCGTCCACCGCCTCGGCTTCCTCCGCCTTAATAAAGCTTTCAAACTCGTCGTAGATGACAGGACCGCTGACGCTGCCTGTAAAGCCGCTCTGACCGCCGCTCGGGAACAGGCTCTCGAGAGAGTCTATAATGCCCTGTGCGGAATCGTTCGGCAGCTTGCCCTGATCCTGTGACGGAGCGTTGGGATCGATCTGGTCGATAGGCAGGTTGTAATCCTGTGCAAGTATATCCTTGATGACCTCGGGATCGGTATAGTCAAGATCGTTCCTGAGTATCACCAGCTCAACACGTCTGTTCTGGGATCTTCCTTCCTCCGTGCCGTTGTCAGCCACAGGCTCATGAGGACCTACGCCCTGAGTCCTGAACTGTTCACTGTCAAGAGTTTTCTTGAACTCCATATACTTTACAACCGATGCGGCACGACCGCCCGACAGGTCCCAGTCATTGACTGCGGAAACGCCCTGTGCGGTATGACCGCTTACCGTTACACGCTGTATGGACTTTTTAAGCGCTGTCAGCGCAGGTGAGATGTCGTCTATGATGTCCTTGCCCGTCTGTGTAAGCTCTGAGCTGTTGCCGCCGAAGAAAACATTACTGTTGAATCTGATGAAGATATGCGCAGCGTCCTTCGAAACTGACATCGCATCAGACAGCTGGTTATCATCAATGTACTCGGAAAGGTACTGATACAGCTTGTCAAAGCTCTGGGGCTGTGTGCCCTCGCCGCCCGCCTGGGACGGGTCCTCGGACTGGACATAGCTGCCCTCATCCTGCGTATGATTGGGATGATCTATATATTCATTAAGATATTTGCCTCTTGACTGAAATGCCTGATATATGTACTGCCATTTCTGTTCATCAAGGCTTGAAGAAGCGTAAAGCATAACGAAGAACGTAAGCAGGAGCGTAACCATGTCACTGTAAGTGGCAAGCCAGTCATTGTCATGGCTGTCCTTCGGCTTTTTTTCCAACTTTGCCATTACACGCCCTCCTTTTCCGTTTCGGGGCAGCATAAACCACACCCGATTATATTATTGTAACATATATTTGCTGATTTTGCAAACCCTTTACAGGATTTTTTTTTATTTTTTTAAAAAAAGTTTTTAATTTGCGGGTTTTTCTTCCTTTTTCTTACTCTTGGGAAGCATGAATTCCAGTTTTTCCTGGATATATCTGGGATTTGAGCCTGCCGCAATAGCAAGCACGCCCTCTTCAATTATCTGCATGCAAAGCAGCTCGTCATC
>JAGAKC010000498.1 GCA_017848155.1 Oscillospiraceae bacterium
AGTTTTCGGCTGTCGACACGATGGAGCTTTTCGAGAGCCTTGGAGTGCCTTTAAAGACCGAGCGAGGAAACCATGTTTTCCCTGTTTCGGACAGGGCGGCTGACGTTGTGAAGGCGCTGAATGACGAGCTGAAAAGGCTTAAGGTCGAGGTGCTGCGTGAGAATGTCACGGCGCTCATACTGGAGGACGGAGAGTGCAGGGGCGTGAGGACAAAAAAGGGCGAGGTGCGGGCGGCTGCAACCGTACTTGCGACGGGCGGAAAGAGTTATCCGCTGACAGGGTCGGACGGCTTCGGATATAAGCTCGCACAGAGCGCAGGGCACACGATAGTGCCGCCCGAGCCATCGCTGTCCGCCATGGAAACACAGCAGCGCTGGGTGTCCGATGCGGCAGGATTATCGCTGCGTAATATCTCGATGAAGCTGTATGACGGGACAAAATGCATCTACGACGATTTCGGTGAGCTTATGTTTATGGACTACGGTATTTCGGGACCTACCGTGCTCAGCGCATCGGCGCATATCCCTGCGATGGAGCAGGGAAGATACTCGGTAAAAATAGACCTGAAGCCTGCCCTCAGTGAAAAGCAGCTGGACGCACGCATACTGCGTGACTTCGCCGAGCGCAAGGGAAGCCGCTTCTGCGACAGCCTCAGAGGACTTCTTCCGCAGCAGCTGGTGCAGCCTGTTGTGGAGCTTTCGGGCATCGACCCCGAAAAGCGTGTGGATGAGATATCAAAGGCGGAGCGAAAGAAGCTGGGCGATACCCTGAAAGGTCTGACGCTTGACATAACACGCTTCCGACCGATAGACGAGGCGATAATCACAAGGGGCGGAGTTTCCGTAAAGGAGATAGACCCGAAAACTATGGCTTCAAAGCTCTGTGATGGCCTGTATCTTGCAGGTGAGATGATAGACTGCGATGCGTATACGGGCGGCTTTAACCTTCAGATAGCATTTTCCACAGGCTATGCCGCAGGTATGGCGGCAGCCTTTCGATGAATACGTGATGATAACGGCGCTCCTGCGGTTTTTTTCCGTGGAGCGCTTCGTGTTTTCCGACAGCCTTTGAGCCGTTTTCACGGCGTTTACACGGAGCATGCGGAAAAATTAACGAAAACGCACTATCAGAATTGGAAAAAACGTGAAAATTCAGTGAAATTGCAAAAAATCTCTTGCATTTTTATTTTGCTTGTGTTATAATGAACTGTAGTAGGTCATAAAGGGGGAATTGTACCCTCTGACGGATTTACAATTTATTACGGTCATATCCGTTTCGGGAGTTCGCTATGTCGGGTACATATGTTTCCGTTGCAATAGACGGGCCTGTTGGTGCAGGAAAAAGCAGCATCGCAAGGAATGCTGCGGGACAGCTTGGTTATATCTACGTTGACACAGGGGCACTGTACAGGGCTATCGGTCTTTACTGCCACAGAAACGGTGTGGATATGAAGGACCATGCGGCGGTGGCCGCTGCACTTCCCGGGGCTGAGCCCGGCATCCGCCTCATCGACGGTACACAGCATATCTACCTTAACGGCGAGGACGTGTCCGAGGAGATACGTCTGCCCGAGATATCCATGGCGGCTTCTGCCGTTTCCGCTGTGCCGGAGGTACGTGCGGCTCTGCTGGACCTGCAGAGGGATATGGCGAAAAAAGACAACGTTATCATGGATGGCAGGGATATCGGCACAGTGGTGCTGCCTGATGCCACCGTCAAGATATTTCTCACCGCAAAGGCTGAGATACGTGCAAAGCGCCGCTATGACGAGCTTTGTGCAAAGGG
>JAGAKC010000052.1 GCA_017848155.1 Oscillospiraceae bacterium
ATGGACATAAGGGTAGGTGACATTCTGGTCATGAAAAAACCTCATCCGGGATGCGGCAGTGTACAGATGCTGGTGCAAAGAGCAGGTGCGGATTTCAGATTATGCTGCAGCGGATGCGGACGTGCTTTTATGATAGCTCGTCCAAAATGTGAGAAGAATATAAAAAGCGTTCTCCGTGAGTCAGCACAGAACGACGGCTGATCCAATATCAATATATACACGTGTGAACTAAACTAGTGTTCGGGAGGTTCGGGAATGATAGACAAGCTTCGCATGGCGGAGGCTCGCTATGATGAGATAAACGCAAAGCTGACTGACCCGTCGGTGATAGAGAATAACGAGCTGTACAGAGAGCTTATGAAGGAATACAAGAATCTCACTCCGCTTATTGATGCGTACAGGGAGTATCAGAAAGCGGAACGGGATTACAATGATGCTGTTTCGGCTTTAGAGGACGCAGGCTGTGATGACGAGCTTCGTCAGATGGCACAGGAGGAGTATTCGCTGAACAAGGAGCGAATGGAAAAGCTTACGGATGAGCTGAAGATACTTCTGCTGCCAAAGGACCCTGACGATGACAAGAACGTTATTATAGAGATACGCGGCGGCGCAGGCGGTGACGAGGCAGCATTGTTTGCAAATTCACTTTTCAGGATGTATACGATGTATGCACAGTCCCAGGGCTGGAAGATAGAGCTTATAAACTCCAACCCCACAGAGCTTGGCGGCTATAAGGAGGTGTCCTTTTCCATAGAGGGAGAGGGCGCATATGCAAAGATGAAATACGAGAGCGGCGTACACCGTGTGCAGCGTGTCCCTGAAACAGAGTCACAGGGACGTATACACACTTCCACGATAACTGTTGCGGTACTTCCCGAGGTGGAGGAGGTCGATGTGGACATAAATCCTGCCGACCTTACTGTACAGACCTACCGTTCAAGCGGCGCAGGCGGTCAGCATATCAACAAGACCGAATCTGCGATAAGGATAATCCACAATCCGACAGGTGTTGTAGTCGAGTGTCAGGAAGAACGCTCACAGTTCAAGAACAGAGAAAAAGCGATGAAGATGCTGTACAGCAAGCTGTACGAAGCAAAGCTGAACGCAAGGGACAGCCAGATCGCAGAGGAGCGTCGTATACAGGTAGGCACAGGTGACCGTTCAGAGCGTATACGCACCTACAATTATCCTCAATCAAGAGTAACAGACCACAGGATAGGTCTTACTTTGTATAAGCTGGATAATATAATGAACGGCGATTGCGACGAGATATTTGAAGCGCTGCGTATTGCCGATCAGACGGCAAGACTGCTTAAGCAGAACGACAATTAAAAGGAAGCGATACATTGAACACCGAGATACTACCTTATAATCTACACAATATAAAGAAAGCTGCGGATATACTGAAAAACGGCGGGATCGTTGGAATGCCTACGGAAACGGTCTACGGACTTGCTGCCAATGCGCTGAACGAGGCTGCTGTTTGTGATATCTTCAAAGCAAAGGGCAGACCTCAGGATAATCCCCTGATAGTTCATATCAGCAGGATCGAAATGCTGAATGATCTTGTGACAGAGATACCTGATGTCGCAAGAACGCTTGCAGCTGAATTCTGGCCCGGTCCGCTCACAATGATCTTTCCGAGATCCGACAGGATTCCTGATGTGACCAGCGGAGGACTTGACACTGTTGCGATACGCATGCCTGCAAGTGAAGCGGCAAGGGCATTGATAGATGAAAGCGGATGTCCTGTTGCCGCTCCGTCTGCAAATCTTTCTGGCAGCCCTAGTCCTACAACGGCGCAGCATGTGTTTTCGGACATGAACGGCCGTATACCGCTTATTATAGATGGTGGCGCATGCTCCTGCGGAGTTGAGAGTACAGTTATCTGTTTCAGAGAGGGACATATACACATACTTCGCCCGGGAAGTATCACTGCGGAGATGCTTTCACAATATGCCGATGTAGAGATAGATAAGGGCGTATGTGCAAAGCCGTCTGATACTGAAAAGGTACTTTCTCCCGGCATGAAGTACAAGCATTATTCTCCTAAGGCGAATGTTCTGATAGTGGATGAGCATGGAGCTGATTTTACAGAGTACTGTACATCACATGCTGTCGGAAAGACTATCGCACTTGGAATCGGAGTTTCGACGCAGGGTATCTTCGTTGATTACGGAATCACCCCTGAATTGCAGGCGCAGCGGCTGTTTTCGCTGCTTCGTGAGTCAGATGAAATGGGCGCTGATACCGTTTTCGTTGAAATGCCGTCTACTGATGGAATAGGACTTGCTGTATATAACAGGCTGCTTCGTGCGGCAGGATTCGAGGTCGTAGGCAATGACAAGGCTGACAGATAAAAAGATCGTTGCGCTGACAGGTATGTCGGGCGCAGGAAAATCCACCGTATGCAGATGCTTCAGAGATGCGGGCTTTATCGTCATAGACTGTGATGAGGTCGCACACGAGGTGACTTCACGGGGAAAGCCTGCCGTTAAGGAGCTGGCTCAATATCTGTCGCCTGATATAGTGGATACTGACGGTGCTCTTGACAGGCGTAAGACAGCAGAGCTTATATTCAATGATCATGACAAGCTTCAGCTGTTCAACAGGATCATATATCCCTATATCACATATGATATAGTCAGCAGGATAAAAGGCGCTTCTTCCGATGTACTTCTTGACGCACCGACTATATTTGAAGCACGGCTCGACGGAATATGCGACAGCATAGTATCAGTGTGCGCCGATACAGAAAAATGTATCGAGCGGATAATGCTGCGGGATAATATAACAAGGCAGCATGCAGCTGCACGGCTTGGCTCACAGAAAAATATCGAGTTTTTCCGCAGTGTAACGGATATATGTATAGAAAACAACGGAACTGAACAGGAGCTTTTTGAAAAAGCGAACAAGGCAATATCAGAACTGAAAGGCGATATATGGAAAAAAGACGCAAGAAAAACAGAAAACATCCTATAATAACTGTCCTGCTTATCATCATCGCAGCTGCGATAGTGCTTGCAGGATATCTTGGGTATAACTATTATATACGTATATCGCATCCGCTTAAGTATACAAGTTACGTAGAGCGGTATTCCCGTGATTTCAATGTGGATAAGTATCTTGTGTATGCTGTTATCAAGACAGAAAGCGGATATGACCCACAGGCTGTATCGAATGTCGGCGCACGTGGACTTATGCAGATAATGGAGGATTCATTTGACTGGATAAAGTTCAAGCTGGACGATGATGAAGCTGTGTACATGGATATGTTCGACCCCGAGACCAATATCAGATATGGGACATATCTTCTCGGATTTCTGTATGAGGAATTCGGAAATGTAGAAGCCACGATGGCTGCGTATCATGCAGGCAGAGGAAAGGTCAACGAATGGCTTCTTGACCCCGAAATATCATCTGACGGAAAGCATCTTGACACTATTCCTATCCCCGATACAGCTCATTATGTTTCAAAAATAAAGAGAGCAATGTCAGTGTATGTTGATCTGTATAATAAAAAATAACTAAATCAAACTGAAAGGAAGATCATTATTATGGCAAAGAAAGAAAGCATGGCAAAAGAGCTTAAGGAAAAGCTTTTTATGGGAAAGAAGAATGCGGTTAAGCGCATGAGCGATGCGGAGCTTAAAAAGTGCGACAAATTCTGCGAGGGATACAAGAAGTTTCTTGATATCGCAAAGACAGAGCGAGAGGCTACGACTTATATCGAAAGCGAGGCTATGGCAAAAGGCTTTGTAAAGTTCGACAGAAACGCTTCCTACAAGGCAGGCGACAAGGTATATTATGTCAATCGTGAGAAGTCTGTTATCCTTGCTGTAATCGGTAAGGAGCCTATCGAGAACGGTGTAAATCTGCTTGCGGCACATATCGACTCTCCAAGACTTGACCTTAAGCAGTGTCCTCTTTACGAAAAGGACGAGGTTGGCTACTTCAAGACTCATTACTACGGAGG
>JAGAKC010000053.1 GCA_017848155.1 Oscillospiraceae bacterium
CGCCGCAAATTGCAAGATTTTTTCTTCGATTTTCCCTTAAGGAAAATCGATTTCGTTCCGAAACCGCAAAAATCTCGCCTTAACGGATCTTTCTCGATTCACAGTAGAATCTCTTATCATGTGCATGTCCCCGATTTGCGGCATCCGCCGCAAATTGCAAGATTTTTTCTTCGATTTTCCCTTAAGGAAAATCGATTTCGTTCCGAAACCGCAAAAATCTCGCCTCAGCGTATCTTTCTCGATTCACAGTAGAATCTCTTATCATGTGCGTGTCCCATTGAGAAGGTCTTGCGTGGGAGGGCGCCGTCTTTGATCACCGTGGGGAAAAGCTCTGCCTTTGTCATGGACGGAAGCAGGAAGCCTATGCTGTTGTCAGCTTCGCACAACGACTTTACAACATCATCGCCATGGATGTAATCTATAGCGCCGCTGTTTGCCGCAAGATAGCTGTCAAGGAAATTCTGCAGACTGCCTACTGTAAGATTTGCCGTAGGCTTTGTTATCGTATAGCTTTCGCAGCAGCCGTTGAGCACTACAGTGAAGCTCTGACCGTCTGTGCCCTTTTCAAGACCGAGTGCAGCGTTCATCTCCTGCATCAGCTTATCCGTATCAACATCAACTATAACACGATGGATGGCTTCAAATTCCAGCGCAGGACTGTGGAGATTTACCACCTCTGCAAGAGCATAGCGGGCAAGCTCGGTTTCGGGTGCGCCTGCGGCTTTCTTCTCCTCGTAGCATGCCTTTGCAGTGGCGAGGGAGTGATTGCCGTCGCCCATTGCATACAGCAGCACATCCTGACCCGAAAGACCGTACCTGCGGTTAAAATCATCCCTGTCAGCCAGCTTGTCAAGCGCCTCGAAAACAGCCTTTGCATCATCTCCGTCTACAAGATAACCTGTAAGATGTCCGCCATTCTGCATAAGCTCAAAATCGTACAGCTTCTTAAGACTGTCTGCTTTTGCCTGAAGCGGCTCAATAACTGTCTTTTGTACGTCGTCTATAAGTATCATTATATGCGGCAGCTCAAGGTCGGCGTCACGGCGTATCTTTACTCTCGGGGGAATACGGCTAGCAACGGTCGCTTCTGTTGCTCTTACCTGGGATGTGCTGCCCTTGTTGTAGTCATACTGCTCAAGGTCGATAGCTCCTACAAGACCTGCACGCACCTTTCCGTCTGCCTGTGTACGTACAGTAAGTATAAGGCAATCCTTATGCTCCTCAAAAAGACCATCGGCAAGATACTTTGCCATAGCGGAGTTTATCTCGGATATCCTCTTTTCTGCATCGGGAGCTTCAAGATACACCTCGGGCAGGATGAGCTTAAGTGCAGAGGGCGCAGCTCCTGCTATCTCTGCGGTCTTTTCCCAATACTGCGGCTCGCTGGTATACTGGTCGCAGGCAACCACTGCCCACTTGGACATCTCCTGCTGAGAAAGCTTTGGCAGCAGGATATCTGCGGATGTAAATGCTGTCATAATATTAAATTCCTTTCCGATAAAATGTAGAAATTACCTGATTCTATTTTAGCATAAATCAATGACATATTCAATAGCTCTGAACAAAAAATAACAGGCGGGATACCGCCTGTTATGATTTTATTCTACTGTTACTGACTTTGCAAGATTTCTCGGCTTATCCACATCGTTTCCTTTCAGGACAGATGTGTAATATGCGATGAGCTGCAGCGGCACTACCGCTGTCATGGGCGCAAGGATATCGGGACACTCCGAAAGCTCGATGACATAATCCGCAGCCTCGGCGTCTATAGAGATTCCCTCGGCGCATACTGCGATAACATACGCACCACGTGCCTTCATCTCTTTCATATTGCTGATAGTCTTTTCGAGAAGCGATGTCTGTGTTACAACTGCAATGGCAGGCATGCCCTCGGTTATGAGGGATATTGTGCCATGCTTCAGCTCACCTGCTGCGTAGCTCTCGCTGTGGATATAGCTTATCTCCTTCAGCTTAAGGCTGCCCTCCATGCTGAGTGCGTAGTCAAGACCTCTTCCTATGTAAAGCAGGCTCTCAGCATTTACGAGAGTGGATGCAGCATACTGCGACTTTTCTTCAAGTCCCACAGCCTTTTCGATGCGCTCCGGCATCTTTAAAAGTTCGGCTGTAAGCTTACGGCATCTGTCCTCGTTTATTGCGCCGCAGGCAAGCGCCAGCGAAAATGCGAAAAGATACATAACAGCTATCTGCACCATATATGCCTTTGTGGACGCAACAGCTATTTCAGGGCCTGCAAGAGTATATATCAGCATATCCGCTTCACGGGCGATAGAGCTGCCCTTTGCGTTAACGATGGCGAGCGTCTTTGCGCCAAGCTCCTTTGAAAGGCGGAGCGCTGCAAGTGAATCGGCGGTCTCGCCTGACTGGGAAATTATTATAACAAGGTCATCCTTTGTGACCAGCGGATTTCTGTATCTGAATTCTGATGCAATGTCAACATTGACCGGTACACGTGCAAGCTCTTCAATGATATACTTGCCCACAAGTCCTGCGTGCATCGCAGTGCCGCATGCGACCACATGAATACTGCGGAAGTTACGGAGCATCTCAAGTGTGATGCCGCACTCCTCGAGATTCGGCAGACCGTCTGCTATCCTTGGCAGTATCGTTGTCTTTACTGCTTCGGGCTGCTCGTGTATCTCCTTAAGCATAAAGTGGGCAAAGCCCTGCTTTTCTGCCGCATTCTGATCCCAGTCAGCGTGCATCAGCTGCTTTGTAAGCTTGTTGTAGTGCAGATCATATATATTGGTGCCAAAGGGAGAAAGCACAGCTATCTCATTCGGCTCCAGCAGATAATAGTCACGGGTGTGATTCAGTATCGCTGTAACATCCGACGCAATAAAGCTCTCATTTTCGCCTATACCTACGATCAGCGGACTTTCCTTTCTGACCGCAAAGACCGTGTTGGGGAAATCCTTGAACATTATTCCGAGAGCAAAGCTGCCACGGACATTGTGCATGGTCTCCACTATCGCTTCGACAGGATCGCCGCTGTAATAGTAATCCAGCAGCTGCGCTGCGACCTCTGTGTCGGTCTGGCTGACAAAATGTCTGCCTTTGCCGATAAGGAAGTTCTTTATCTCCTTGTAATTTTCGATGATGCCGTTATGTACTATGGTAACATTTCCGCCGTTGTGAGGATGAGAATTTATATCCGATGGTTCACCGTGAGTGGCCCAGCGTGTGTGACCGATACCTGCAAAGCCCGAGGGTACGCCCTCCTTCTCCATGCGGCTGCGCAGATTTTTTAATCTGCCCTGAGCTTTTCTTACTTCGATATTATTATGGTCGAAAACAGCTATACCGGCGCTGTCGTAACCACGGTATTCCAGCTTTTCGAGAGTGCCCAGCAGTATTTCGGCACAGCTATGCTTTCCGACATATCCGACGATTCCGCACATTGTATTTTCCCCCTGTTAATATACGTTTATTATATATCTGTATGCATGAAAAACGCAATATATACATTTATTGTACAACATGTTTGCGGAATTGTCAAGGATATAGCGCTGTAAAGAAAATGCTGATCCTGTTTTGCTGCCATGCGGATAAAGCTGCTTGTTCCGTCGGAGATCGTCATTATGCTGTTTGTTAAAGATTACGCTTGACATTTATATTAAATAGTAGTACAATATAAGATAACCGCAAAAACGGCGGCGAGAACAGTGCGGCTGCGGCATACCTGTATGTATGCGGGCGGCACCCGACAGACCATGTCCGTTAGCGGCAAAAAAATTTTTTTTGAACGGCGGGGCATTTGTACAGCCCTGTTAGGAAAGGATGTTCACAATGATCAAAGTAACACTGGCAAACGGCGAAGTAAAGGAATTTGAAGCAGGACTTCTTGCATTTGATGTGGCAAGAGAGACCGGTGACGCAAAGACTGCATGTCTTGCAGAGATCGACGGAAATACATGCGACCTGCGTACTGTTATCGACAAGGACTGCACACTGAAGTTCCTTACATTTGATGACGAGCAGGGCAAGCGCACATTCAACCACACGGCTTCCCATATCCTGGCACAGGCTGTAAAGCGCCTGTACCCGAACACGAAGCTGGCTATAGGACCTGCCATCGACAACGGATTCTATTATGATTTTGATTTTGAGGAGCCTATCAACGCAGACGCTCTTCCCAAGATCGAAGCCGAAATGAAGAAGATCGTCAAGGAAGCTATCAGACTGGAGCAGTTCACTATGGCTCCTGACGAGGCAATAAAGTATCTGGAGGAGCAGGGCGAGATCTACAAGGTCGAGCTGTGCAAGGAGCACGCTGACAAGGGCGAGCCCATAAGCTTTTTCAGACAGGGTGACTTCACTGACCTCTGCGCAGGTCCTCACATGATGTCCACCTCTCCCATAAAGGCATTCAAGCTGACATCTGCGACAGGTGCTTACTGGCGTGGAAGCGAAAAGAACAAGATGCTGACACGTATATACGGCACATCTTTCCCGAATAAGGACGCACTGAACGAGTATCTCACAGCTGTTGAGGAGGCCAAGAAGCGTGATCACAACAAGATCGGACGTGAGCTTGAATACTTCACGACTGTTGACTGCATCGGTCAGGGTCTGCCGATACTGCTGCCCAAGGGCGCAAAGGTCATCCAGACTCTCCAGCGCTGGGTAGAGGACGAGGAATACAAGCGTGGATATCTGCTCACAAAGACTCCCTATATGGCAAAGCGTGAGCTTTACAAGATATCCGGTCACTGGGATCATTACCTTGACGGAATGTTCGTTCTCGGCGATCCCGACGATGAAACAAAGGAATGCTTTGCACTCCGTCCCATGACATGTCCGTTCCAGTATCAGGTGTTCCTGAACAGACAGCGCAGCTACCGTGATCTGCCTATGAGATTAGGTGAGACCTCTACCCTGTTCCGTAACGAGGACAGCGGTGAGATGCACGGTCTTATCAGAGTAAGACAGTTCACGATCTCCGAG
>JAGAKC010000054.1 GCA_017848155.1 Oscillospiraceae bacterium
GGTGGAGTAGGGCGATGGCTCACCGATGTAGTCCGAACCTGTCCAGATGAACATTCCTGCACAGAAGTCGGTATCACGGTCAGCGGCTATCGTCTGCTGTGCTGTAGGCGCACTGACACCTGCACGGCAGTTTCCGAGAGAGCTGCACTGCAGATCTTCATGTGTAAGGAATGGTGTATTCAGCGGCATGTGATATACTCCACGGCTCTTTACTCCAGATGTGGTTTCACTGCCGTATATCTTCCACTCGGGGTGCTGCTCATGATGCTGCTTATAGAGCTTTTCGCCGTAGTTGTAGCCTGCGAGGTCAACTTCCTTTGCGCAGTTCTGTGCTCCGTCCCACGGCATGTAGTTCGAGCCGATAGTCGTAGGCGCATTGCATCGGGGATCGTGCTTTCTGACAGCGGCATGAAGCATAGCAGCTACTTCACGGCCACGGTCAGAAAAATGAGTATCGTATATCTCGTTGCCTACGCTCCACATGATGAGCGAGGGATGATTCCTGTCACGGCGCACCCATGATGCAACGTCCCTTTCGAACCATTCGGGGAAGAATCGTGCATAGTCAAATTCTGTCTTGGGACGCTCCCACATGTCGAATGCCTCGCTGTCCACCAGTATTCCCAGCTCATCGCAAAGCTCCATAAAACCTATAGCAGGCATATTGTGAGAGGTACGCACTGCATTTGCGCCCATTTTCTTCATGGACAGCAGCTGCCTGCGTGCAGCTTCCTTATTGAACGCAGCTCCAAGACATCCGAGGTCGTGGTGCAGACAGACTCCGTGGAGCTTTACATGTCTGCTGTTGAGGAAGAAGCCTCCGTCAGGAGTATACTCTATGGTGCGCAGTCCTACCTTCTGCGATACCTTGTCGATGATAGTGCTGTCTTTTTCAAGCGCCACGGATAGCTTAAGCAGATTGGGACTGTCTATATCCCATACAGGTGCATTCTTTACGGTAAATTCACTGTCCTCGCCGAGATACAGGATATTTCCTGCCTTGTCCTTCAGCGAGTAGATAAGGTCGCCGCTGCCGACTATCTCTGCGTCAACCTTGCAAATCCATCCGTCGCCGTTCTTTTCCGCAGAGAAATAGATACCGTCTATCGGCAGGTAGTCAGCACCCGTTTCAAGGATGTAGACGTTTCTGAAGATACCTGCACCCGAGTACCAGCGTGAGTTGGGCGCCTCATGGCGGACGAGTACAGTTATCTCGTTATCGCCGTCAGTGAGGAATGTCGTTATGTCCACCTCAAACGAGGAGTAGCCGTACTTGTTTTCGCCTGCTGCATTTCCGTTGACATACACGGTGCAGTCCTGATAGACTCCCTCAAAATACAGACGAACGCTTTTTGCACCGCTGTTCTTCCATGTTTTCTTGTAGAAGCCGAAGGAGCTTTCATAAAGAGCCTTTGCGTTGTAGATGAGCCAGTCATGCGGCAGATCGACAGGGATGAACTCCGCCGAAGCAGACTCCGCAAGCGTAGTGCCCGGTGCGGTCCTTGCAAATGTCCAGCCGGAATTGAATAGAGTTTTCATAATGATACCTCGCAATTAAATTGGTAATTACAGTATATATGTTTTCATGCCTTTTTGTCAAGTACAATTATGACATTCTGCATAAAAAACTGTTGACATTAAGGCTGCTTTGTGATAAATTTAATATATATTTTCGATTCGGAGGAAGTTATGAAGCTGATCCATTTGTCAGATCTTCACATAGGAAAGCGTGTGAACGGCTTTTCCATGCTGGAGGACCAGGCGTTCATACTTGATAGTATCATCAGTATAGTATCACAGGAGGCTCCTGACGCTGTCATTATCGCAGGAGATGTATACGACAGAGCTGTACCCACCGCAGAGGCCGTACAGACCCTTGACGGCTTTCTTTACCGCCTTTCACAGCTATCCGTGCAGGTGTTCATTATAAGCGGAAATCACGATTCTGCTGAGCGACTGTCATTTGGCTCAAGGCTTATGGATGCAAGCGGGATACACATATCGCCTGTGTACAGCGGCAGGGCAGAGCCTGTTGTGCTGCATGACAGCTATGGCGAGGTGGGCATATATATGCTGCCGTACATCTGTCCGTCAGAGGTAAGGGAGTATTATCCCGATGAATGCATCGACAGCTTTAATGATGCGGTTCGTATCGCCGTAAACGGCATGGATGTCCCCTCTGACAGGCGCAATATCATTGTTGCCCACCAGTTCGTGACGGGAGCGTCACAAAGCGGTTCAGAGGATATATCTGTTGGCGGCACGGAAAATGTTGATTCATCGGTATTCGATGTGTTTGATTATACTGCGCTGGGACATATACATTCTGCCCAGAATGTGGGTGGAGAAAGGGTGCGTTACTGCGGTACGCCGCTAAAATATTCCTTTTCAGAGGTGCGGCAGGATAAAACGGTCACTGTAGCAGAGCTTCATGAAAAGGGCAGGCTCACAGTCAGCACGATACCGCTCATTCCGATGCGTGATATGCGTGAGATAAGCGGAAGCTATGCACAGATCACCGCACGGGAGTTCTATGCGGAAACTGAAACGGATGATTATATCCGTGTGACACTGACCGATGAGGAGGCTATTCCCGATGCGATAGGTAAGCTTCGTGCAATATATCCGAATATAATGCGTCTGGATTATGACAACACACGTACACGCAGCGGCGCAGCGGAGCTTGTCGGCAGCGCAGAGGTCAGATCACCGTCTGAGCTGTTTGAAGAGCTGTACACTGCGCAGAACGGAAAAGAGATGACCGAGGAGCAGCGTGGATTTCTCGATAAAATGATAGAAAAGATATGGGGTGAGCAGTGATGAGGCCGACAAAGCTTGTAATGTGTGCATTCGGACCTTATCCGACACGCACGGAGATAGATATGGAGCGGCTTGGTACCAGCGGTCTGTACCTCATAACGGGAGATACGGGCGCAGGAAAGACAACGATATTCGATGCGATATCTTACGCTCTGTATGGAGAGGCCAGCGGCGGTGCACGAGAGCCCGATATGCTGCGCTCAAAGTATGCAGCACCTGAAACCGCGACATATGTGGAGCTTACATTCCGTTACGGAGATAAGGAGTACTTCATCAGGAGAAATCCGCAGTATGAGCGCCCGGGCAGAAA
>JAGAKC010000055.1 GCA_017848155.1 Oscillospiraceae bacterium
AATTCAACTATTCCCGTTATTCAGACAGGCGAAGGCAATTGTCACGTTTATGTTGATCAGTTTGCAGATCTGGATATTGCAGTCAACATAGTTGATAATGCAAAAACACAGCGTCCCTCTGTTTGTAATGCTATTGAGAACATTCTTGTCCATGAAAGTATTGCATCGGCTTTCTTTGAAAAGCTGTCCGCAGTATGGCAGGGCAGGGTTTCGATAATCGGTGATGAAGCGACCTCCAAGCTCACCGCTGTCGAGAGGATCGCTGAAGAGGCTGACTATGCAACGGAGTATCTTGATTACAAGCTGTCCTCAAAGGTCGTGAAGGATATTGATGAAGCAATTGCGCATATCAATCGCTTTGGCACAAGACACAGTGAATGTATCGTGACCTCTGACCTCAGAAGTGCAGAGCTTTTCCAGAAAAAGGTCGATGCAGCTGCGGTGTATGTCAATGCAAGTACACGATTTACAGATGGATTTGAGTTCGGGCTTGGCGCTGAGATAGGCATCTCCACGCAGAAGCTGCATGCAAGAGGTCCTATGGGTCTTGAGGCACTGACCACATACAAGTATCTGATAAATGGTGACGGTCAGATCAGAGGATGATCGAAAGGAAGTCTTATGGCAAAAAAAAGAAAGAATACTTCTAAACAGAACAGACCGCAGAATAATCCTCAGGGCGGAGAAAAGGTAATAAACCAGCTTCTTGGATCACTTGAAGAGGACAACAATATTGAAAGTGATATAGCTGATCTTGGTCATGAGGCAGAACCACAGGTCCAGGAGGAAGCAGTTCCCGAGCCGGTGAAAAAGCGCAAGTTCTTTTTCGGATTTGCTCTGTTCGTGATCGTTATGGCGATAGTGGGCTGTATCTCAACTGTGCGTTTCGTGGTGAATTTCACTGAGCATCTTGTTGACAACACATCACTGAAAAATGAATTTGCACAGTTCATTTTCCCTGTTGTAGTAAACGATATTGCGCCCTTTGAAACTGTTGACGAGATTCCGAACACATCAAAGATAACCTGTTCCATCTGGAATATCCTTATTATGAAGGACACTGCGCCCTACGAGGGCGAGATAACAGGCGATCTGCTGATACCTGAGTATGACGTTTCTGTGTCATGTAAGGAGTTGTTTGGAAATAACGCAAGCGTCGAACATCAGTCTGTAGGTATCGGTGAGGTACGCTTCACTTACGATCCCGATAACCATGTATATTCCGCAAGCAAGAACATCAGATATCTGACATATGCTCCGCATATCGTTGATATAACCGAAGCAAACGGAACATATACGGTGATAGTAGGCTATCTTCCCCCGTCGCTTGCAACTGTTACAGGTATAAGCGGCATGGAGGTATCTCCCGAGAAGTACATGGAGTATACTCTTGATCGCTGGGATGGAAAGAACACTATCAAGTCTGTACGCTTCTCTGACTACGAACCTGAAACCGAAGAAGCGAATACAAATCCTATTTAAGTGTAAACAATGCCGTGTGGCAAAAAATAAATTTTCCGATTAGGAAGGATTGGATAAAATGAAAGAACAGTTACAAAACATCAAGGAGGCAGCTCTCAGTGCAGTTTCGGGCTGTGCAGATCTTAAAGAGCTGGACGCACTGCGTGTAAAGTTCCTTGGAAAAAAGGGTGAGCTTACTGCTATCCTGAAGCAGATGGGCGGACTTTCCGCTGAGGAGCGTCCTGTTATCGGACAGCTTGCAAACGAAGTGAGAGCTTCCATCGAAACAGCTATCAGGGATAAGACAGAGGAGCTGAAATCTGCTGAAACAGAGCTTCGCCTTAAGGCTGAGGCGCTCGATGTAACGATGCCCGGAAAGCGCATTATGGGCGGCAGACGTCACCCCATGAACATAGTTCTCGATGAGCTCAAGGAAATATTCCGTGGCATGGGATATACTGTAGTTGATGGTCCCGAGGTCGAGGAAACAAAGTACGTATTTGATATGCTCAACACACTTGAAGATCACCCTGCCCGTGACCCTCAGGATACGTTCTATATTACTGATGATGTTCTGCTGAGAACACAGACTTCCTCTGTGCAGATCAGAACGATGCTGGAGAAAAAGCCGCCCATCGCTATCATAAGCCCCGGACGTGTTTACAGACGTGACGAGGTTGACGGCACTCACTCTCCCATCTTCCATCAGTGTGAAGGTCTTGTAATTGACAAGAATATCACTTTCGCCGATCTCAAGGGTACTCTTGAGGAGTTTGCAAAGCGTCTTTACGGCGAGGGTATGAATCTTAAGTTCAGACCGCATCACTTCCCGTATACCGAGCCCAGCTGTGAGATAGATTTCCAGTGCTTCCGCTGCGGCGGAAAGGGCTGTCCGCTGTGCAAGGGAGAGGGCTGGATAGAGATACTGGGCGCAGGCGTTGTCCGCCCCGAGGTGCTGGAGAACTGCGGTATCGACCCTGAGGAATACAGCGGCTTTGCGTTCGGCATAGG
>JAGAKC010000056.1 GCA_017848155.1 Oscillospiraceae bacterium
CAGCAGGAGATCGAATATCTGCATAATATCCGTATGCGTGATGTTGAGGAGGCTCAGCAGCGTATCGTTTCCGTCATCAGACGTCTGGAGCAGGAGGGTACAGTTACCATCTCCCACGGCTCGGGCGGCGACGAGATCATCGCATAATACGTTTGCGGAGGGATTCAATTGGCAGTATACAAAAGAAGCTCTATCTTCTGGAGCGGCGGCGTAGACATATCCAACAGCGTGGTCGTCAACCGTCCCCAGCCTGCTGCGGCGCCTGTACAGGACGCTGCTGATGCGGCTCAGGAGCAGGAGGAGCAGCACAAAGACCTCTCCGCAGACCTGGAGCTTCGTATGCAGCTGCTGGAGGAGCGTGAGGCTCAGCTGAAGCAGCAGCAGGAGGAGCTGGCAGCTCTCAAGGAAAGGTACATAGAGCAGGGCAAGGAGGTCATCCTGGACGCTAAAAGGCGTGCGGAGGGCATCGTGAGCTCTGCGAACGAGAACGCTGCGCAGATACTTGCCGAGGCAGAGCAGAACCGTGACGACGTCTACATAAAGGCTCGTGCGGAGGGCTTTGAACAGGGCAGGAAGGACGGTGTTGAGGCGTGTCTTGCGGCAGGCAGGGACGTACTGGACGAGGCAAAGACCTTTGCCGAGATGATAAACACCGAAAAGGATGCGCTTTTTGCGCAGTATGAAAATGACATCTACGAAACCGTTATGGCGATCGCAAAGAAGGTCACGCTGGACAGCGTGGGTGCGAAGGACGGAACGGTTGCGAAGAAGCAGATAAAGAAAGCAGCAAAGGAGTTCCGCAACAACGACAGGATCCGTATCACGCTGGACAAGAACGGTGCGACGGAGGAGCTTGCGGCGGATTACGAGTATCTGAAGGAGCTTTGCGGCGGCGTACAGAACGTCGAGGTGGAGCTGCTGCCTGACGCAGAGCCGGGAACGGTGATCGTGGAGAGCGGCGGCGAGATAACCGACGCAGGTATCCAGACGCAGCTAAGGATGATACAGGAGCTTGGTGCGGGTAAGTTCCGTGCGGGCACAAAGGGCAGGAGCACCAGAGGCAGGACAAGGAAAAAGACCGGGTCCGGGGAAGCTGCTGCCGAGGAATGATAACAACGAACAGTTCACAGCGGAGGTCGGGTTTTGGATTTCGCAGGATTTCGAGAGGAAATAAATAATTACGACACCTTCCGCTACATGGGAAAGATCGAAAAGATAGTCGGAATGACCATCGAAGCGAGCGGTCCCACATGTAATATCGGCGATGTGTGCCGCATATACTCGAAGGATATGTCGTCCTTCGTTCATGCGGAGGTGGTCGGCTTCAACAAGGAGAATATCCTGCTGATGCCGTACACGGAGATAGAGGGCATAGGCCCCGGAAGCATCGTTGACAACACGGGCGACAAGCTGGTGATAAAGGCAGGAAACGAGCTTATCGGAAGGATAGTGGACGCCACGGGCAATCCGCTTGACGGCGGTGAGCAGCCTGACTGCCCCGATGTGATATCCATAACGGGTATCCCCGTAAACCCCTTTACAAGGCCGCCTATCAGGGAAACGATAGAGCTTGGTGTAAAGGCTATCGACGGAATGCTCACGATGGGCAAGGGTCAGAGAATGGGCATCTTTGCAGGCTCGGGTGTAGGTAAATCCACACTGATGGGCATGATCGCAAGGAAAGTCAAGGCTGACGTGAATGTCATCGCACTTGTCGGCGAGCGAGGCCGTGAGGTGCGTGAGTTCATCGAGCGTGACCTTGGTCCCGAGGGCATGGCACGTTCAGTGCTGGTGGTGGCAACGTCCGACCAGCCTGCGATGATGCGAAGCAAGTGCCCGCTTACTGCGACGGCTATCGCAGAGTACTACATGAAGCAGGGCAAGGACGTGCTGCTTATGATGGACTCTCTCACGAGATACGCAATGGCACTGCGTGAGGTAGGTCTTTCGGTGGGCGAGCCGCCTATCGCAAGAGGCTACACACCGTCTATCTACAGTAACATGCCGAAGCTGCTGGAGCGTGCGGGAAACTTCCCCGAAGGCTCCATCACAGGAATATACACAGTACTTGTCGAGGGCGACGACACTAACGAGCCGATCGCCGATACCGTCCGTGGTATCATCGACGGACACATCATACTTTCGAGAAAGATCGCAGCGCAGAATCACTACCCTGCGATAGACATATTACAGAGCGTCAGCCGACTCATGTCCGAGATCGCTTCACCCGAACAGAAGGAAGCGGCAGGACAGCTCAGAAACCTGCTGTCGCTGTACACGAACAATCAGGATCTTATCTCCATCGGCGCATACAAGCACGGCACGAACCCTGCGCTGGACGAGGCGATAAGGAAGATAGACAGGATAAACGAGTTCCTTATGCAGAGGGTGGACGATGCGTACAGCTTCGACGATACGGTGCGGCTGCTGATACAGGCGGTCAGCAACGAGAAGTAAGGAGGTCGACGGCAGATGAAGAAATTCCAGTTCTCACTCCAGAAGCTGATGGACTTTCGTGAGCAGGAGCTTGACAGGCAGAAGAACACGCTGAGTGCGCTGCGTGGAGAGCTTTTCAGGATAGAGGAAGCTACTGCGGAGCTGCGCAGGAAGGTGGCAGACGAGAGCGCACAGCTTGAAAGAGTCTGCGCAGAGGGCGCACAGGCTGTGGAGATATCCATGAGAAAGCGCTACATAGTAACGCTTCAGCAGGAGATACACTCCCGTGAGGAGCAGGCAGCGCTGAAAAAGCTGGAGATAGATAAGCAGCTTGGCGTGGTGGTCGAGGCTACAAAGGACGTCAAGACCCTTGAAAAGCTGGAGGAAAAGCAGCTTGAAGAGTACAAGGCGCTTGAAACGAAGGAGAACGAGCAGTTCATTGAGGAGTTCGTTTCGGGTGCGGCAGTGCGCGGAGGCGCATGATTCAGGTATCACGGCAGCAGCCTTGATATATACATTATAATAATAAGGAGGTGAAAGAGAGAATGGCAGTATCTATGAACGCAGGGTTCATGCGCAGCGATTATATGATCTCTGATGCGGCGATCCCTATGCGCATGGAAGAGCTGGAACAGCTTGAACAGAGCGCAAAGTTCTCCGAGATACTGGGCGGTATAGGTGGATCAAAGCCGATGGACGCAGAGCCGATGAAGGCGGACACACAGCAGATATCCGATGTGGATGCTGACGATGCGGCGGTGCAGACCGCTGAAAGCACGGACAGTATTCAGCTGACAGGCACGCAGCCTGAAAAGCAGACCGTTATGATCACGAAGTCAGAGCTTAAGCAGCTGGCAGAGGCGGTCATAAAGGGCGAGATAAAGCTGAACGATCTGCCAAAGGAGCTTGTTTCCGAGGTGCTGCTGATGGCTATCGCAATGATGCTGATGGGCATACCTGAGGACGAGATACCTGTTTTACAGGAGGATCACACCTTCAGCGTTACCGAGGCAGAGGCGCAGGCTATGTCGCAGTACGTGTCGCTGATAGTCGTTCCGAAAATGAGCGGCGAAGCAGCTGAACAGCAGGTGCAGATAATGTCTGTTGAAACGGCAGATACCGTAAAGACCGATGCAAAGGCGCAGACGGAGGCAGATATACAGCTTCCCGACGAGCTTATGGCAG
>JAGAKC010000057.1 GCA_017848155.1 Oscillospiraceae bacterium
AAGCTGGTTCCCGTAAATGCGCCTTATTTTGACGGTGCAAATCTTTTGGTGGCGGCAGACTGTACTGCATTTGCTTACGGAAATTTCCACAACGATTTTATCCGTAACCACGTTACGCTTATAGGATGCCCCAAGCTTGACAGCGTAGATTACACCGACAAGCTCACCACTATTATTACTAACAACAATATTAAAAGTGTAACTGTTGTCAGAATGGAAGTTCCTTGCTGTGGTGGTATTGAACACGCAGTAAAAAATGCACTGCAGACAAGTGGCAAATTCCTTCCCTGGCGAGTTGTCACCATTTCAACAGATGGTAGAATTATAGGGTATTAAAATGAGAATCAGACTTTTGAAAAGTCTGCTTTTTGTGTTTTATTACATTCTATTTTCAAAATACATTACCGAAAGTCTAGTAAAGTCATTGTTTACAGGCTCGTCTGCTTCAAGTGTTTCATAGGTGATTGAACGCTTGTCCGATTTGCCTGAAAATGAAATTTGAAGCTCAAAAATGGACCTTTCGTGTCGTAAGTAGGTACGGAAGAACTGGGGCATTTAGAGATGATAGGCGCAATTGTGTACCAGCTGACAAGAAACCTGAGCCTTGAGGAGATTAAAAAGAGTGGTTTTGACACCTACTTTGTTGACCACACAACAGGTATTTATCCAACAGCTGCAAGCGGCTTCCCCTGGACTGCTGCAAGCATGCAATCCAAGGGTGATGTTATAACCGACCTGCACGAGGACCTTGCGGCAGAGCAGAAGGCACGCACCACGTACGACAATATACTCCGCCTTGTGGATGACCCTGACGTACGCGAGCCAATAAAATTCCTCCGCGCAAGAGAAATTGTACACTATCAGCGCTTTGGCGAAGGATTAAGACTTGCGACCGACAGACTCAACAGCAAGAATTTCTATGCCTTCAATCCAAGCTTTGACGGAAAGAATTTTATGAATAAAAAGAAATAATATTCTTTCAGAATATTTGACTTTAAAGCCGAAAAACGGAGACAGAGATTAACTCCCTGCCTCCGTCCGCTTTCTTACCAAATCGACTTACACCTCGCAGATACGGCGTAATTTATTGCATTCATATATCCCCTGACTTATCGAAAATAGCTTCTGCTACAAGCTTCACCCCTAATCTGAAGCCATCAATAAAAGCTTCCTTCTCCAAGAGATTGTTCATATCCGTCATACAGTCTTTGACTTTTTCAAACATCCCTTTCTGTTGCGGTGATAGCAGTTCAGAAAACTTCTCCTCATTCTTCTCCGCCAAATTCAGCAGATATGAATACTCACTACCACGAGTCAAACTCTTCTCGCACGGGCATATGTTACCATAAAACAATTCTTCAATAATCCTCATATGTTGCACTCCCTTCATGCAACACAAACACATACCATAAAGCCTTTCATAAGTCCAGAGAAATTCACATATTCGAATATACTCTCAACAATTCTTCGCAACAACAACTGTTATAATATTCAGAGTGCTTACTTGAACTAACCTTACAAAACTCAGCAAACGATTTGTAACTAGCATAATAGCGTAATAAACTATAAAACATAGCAGTTTGATCACAAAAACTCGTTGTCATCGTAGACCAATAATGCT
>JAGAKC010000058.1 GCA_017848155.1 Oscillospiraceae bacterium
AGAAAAGGCGGAAAAAATTGAATATTGAATAATGACTCATGAATAATGTCGGTATCGGCTTCGCCGATGATCTCAAAGACCGCATTTCAGGCACCGCACCGCAGGGCAGGGGGGCACCTGCCGCAAAAACGTCGCATGTAATTATTAGGACAAAGAAAAAGAGCGCCGTAACGCTACGACGCTCTTTTCATGAGAGGTATTTTATACTATGTATATTTCTGTTATCAGTTCATTTTCTGAAGCTCCTGCAGGCAGTCAGCACAGATGTTCTTGCCCTTGTAAACTGTGATGCCGCTTGCGTTGGCGCAGAAAGCACATGCGGGAGAATATTTCTTGAGGATTATCTGATCGTCCTCCACATAGATCTCAAGGCTGTCCTTAACGCCGATGTCAAGTGTTCTTCTGAGCTCGATCGGGATAACTATCCTTCCCAGCTCATCTACCTTTCTAACGATTCCTGTTGACTTAACCATTTTACTTTCCTCCATGTCAATTTTTATCGTCTAAATGCAGTAACTGCCTGACTTTGTAAAGATTATAACATAATTGAATATTTTTGTCAATTATGGGAAAGTGAAAAGAACGTCGAAAAAGCGCATATCCTGCGAACTATTTTTAAAAAAAGTGTCATCTGATTTTATAAAACGTTAAAAAATGGCTGTATAAAGCTAAATATAAAAAGTATAAAATTACGGTTTCACGAAAAATTTTTTTTCCGTTCATGACATATATATTATCAGAAAGGTGGGAAGATGATGAATGTTTTTGTCGGAGCATTGCCGCTTCTTGCGGTGATATACGGGATAATAAACGGTCGGACGGCGGAGATGTCAGCGGCAGTGCTGGAGGGCGCAGGAAGCGCTGTGGAGCTTATCCTGTCGCTGTGCGGAGTGATGTGCCTGTGGTGCGGAGTGATGAAGGTCGCAGAGAAAAGCGGCATCGTAGCCAAAGTGGCAGGTCTGCTGTCGCCCGTTGTGGGAGTATTGTTCAGGGGCATTAAAAAAGGCGGCAGAGCGTCACAGCTCATCGCAATGAACATCACGGCTAACCTGCTGGGACTTGGGAATGCGTCAACGCCGCTGGGACTTTCGGCGATGCAGGCGCTGAAAGAGGAGGAGCAGAGCACTGACACGGCAACGGACAACATGGTGATGCTGACGGTGCTGAATACGGCGAGCCTGCAGCTCATCCCCACCACTGCCGCAGCGCTTCGGGCGGCTCACGGTGCGGCACGGCCGATGGAGATACTTCCGTCGGTGTGGATAGTTTCGGTGTACAGCGCCGCTGTTGCGATAGGTGCGGCGAAGCTGATGGCATACATAGGCAGACGGAGGAAAAGGCATGTGGATAGCTGACATGATAGTGCCGCTTGCGGTGGCAGGTGTGCTGTTTTACGGATTTGTGAAAAAGGTGGATATATTCGGCTCATTCTGCGAGGGCGCAGGCGAGGGACTTCGTACCTGCGGTGAGATACTGCCTGCGCTGGTGCTGCTGGTGATGTTCATAGCGCTGCTGAAAGCGAGCGGCGCAGTGGAAGCGCTGACCGGGCTTCTCCGTCCCCTTTGCAGTGCGGTGAGCTTCCCCGGGGAATGTGTGCCGATGGTGATACTGCGGCCGTTTTCGGGCAGCGGAGCGATAGCCGTTTACGACAGCATAGCAGCCGAAAACGGCGCAGACAGCCTTGCGGAAAAGGTGGCTGCGGTGCTGATAGGCTCGTCGGAGACCACATTCTATACGATAGCCGTGTACTTCTCCGCCGTCAGAGTCCGCTCCACCCGTCACGCAGTCCCTGCCGCCCTCACAGCCGACCTCACCGCATGGCTGGTCGCAGGAATGACAGTGGTGTGGCTGATGAATAATGGATGATGAAGATCTGCGTACACAACGGACACGGCAAAACGGCAGGGGCGATCCCATGCCCTACGGTGCGACGCCTGAAATGCGGATCTGATATCATCGGCGAAGCCGATACTGAAATTATTCATTATTCAATATTCATTATTCAATATTCATTTTTTCACATCCGCCCCTACTGGACAAAGAAGAAAAAATGATGTATAATATATATACCTATTAAACACGAAAGGAAACGGAAAAATGACGACAAGGGAAGTATGCAGCAACGTGCAGGAGCTTATCTGTTACGGACTGGACAACGGTCTGATAACGGGGGATGATATCTATGTGGTGCGCAATCAGCTGATGGATGCGATGGGACTTATCGACTGGGAGG
>JAGAKC010000059.1 GCA_017848155.1 Oscillospiraceae bacterium
CCACGGGCACGATGTTGTGTGTGGAGGACTGGTACACGCCGCTTACGACCTTTCCGTTCTTCATTCCGAACGCAGCCTGTACCTTGTTGCGGTAGTGATACGGCTCCTGCATGCCGATAATCTCGTCAACGTGGCAGTACCTGCCAAGCAGATGTATCACCTTTACCTGCTTGAAGCTCAGCTGCTTCTCATATGTCATATTCTGCAGCTGACAGCCGCCGCATTTCCTGTAGTGTGGACAAAGGCTCATTTTCTTCTCCTGTTCAGTTCTGATATATTACCTTATAGTATACATTATTTTCTTCATATTTTCAATACGATTTTTTTCAATATGTCTATTATCGCCTGAAATATATCAAAAGGTGTTGACAAACTTTTTTAAAAGGTATATAATTATACTATGAAATTGCAAGTGATGTTTCAAAAACTTGCAATTTTCGCCATTATTTTCAAATTTTTCTCACAGATTTTCCATATGTGGAAATTACTGTGACACCGCACTTTTGGTATACTTAAGCGGAGAAAGGACAACAGATATGAAAAATATGAAAATGGGTAAGAAATTACTGCTGGCTTTCGGTGCGACGATCGGTCTTATGCTGATTATCGTTGTTATCGCTTCTACGGCTTTCAACACGGTCAGCGGACTTGTTAAGGAATTTTATGACGAGCCGTACACCGATGTTCAGATCGCTGACGAGCTTATGCTTGACATAAACCTTACCGCAAAGAACATGCTGCATGCGGCAAGCTCCACCGATGACGCTGTCACCACCGAGCGCCTTAACATGGCGACTGACAACGTTGCCGATCTTGAGGCTGCCGTTGCAGAGCTTAAGCTCCACTACACGGGCGACGCTTCGCATATCGCTGTGCTTGAAGAAAATATCGCAAATGTAAGGACCACTCTCGATCATTTCAAGTCTGTCGCATCCCAGCATGATGTAGCTGCGGCATACACCGTTTACGAAACAGAGCTTCTCCCCGAGCTTCAGGTCATCCAGACCACCGCACAGGCTATCCAGGAGTACGAGAGAGCTGTTGCAGACCAGGTATACCGTGAGGCTAACAACCGTGCGAGCATGACAACGCTCATCGTTTCGGTACTCGGTGCGGTAGCTGTTGCGATCGCTGTGGCGTTTGCGACTATCATCACAAGAATGATCGTGAAGGGCGTAAAGAATGTCGAGGAGGCTGCCGAGCAGATGGCAGAGGGCAACTTCGACGTGGAGATAACATACGTTTCAAAGGACGAGATCGGCTCCCTTGCGGAATCCATGCGCAACATGGCTTCCCGTACAAATGCCGTTATCACCGACATCGACGACAATCTGAGCCTTGTTGCTGACGGCAAGCTGACCACTGACACAGAGCATCCCGAGTACTACATAGGCTCGTTTGCGGGCATACTCACATCGCTGCGCAGCTTCGTTCAGAAGCTCAACGAAACTATGGTGCAGATAAACGTTGCCGCCGACCAGGTCGCAGCAGGCTCCGAGCAGGTCGCAGCAGGCGCTACCGCACTTTCACAGGGCGCTACCGAGCAGGCTTCCTCTGTTGAGGAGCTGTCCGCTACCATCACTGTGATCGCTGA
>JAGAKC010000060.1 GCA_017848155.1 Oscillospiraceae bacterium
TGATGAACGTCGATGAGGTGGCTGCGGAGCTTAACATCTCCAAGCCCTTTGCGTACAAGATCATGCGTGAGATGAACAGCGAGCTGAAATCCAGAGGCTACCTCACTATTCAAGGCAAGGTCAACCGCAAGTACTTCCTTGAGAAGATCTATGGCGTTACCGACACAGCACCTGTCAGGGAGGCGATGTGATGGCAGTTTACAAGGATCCATCCTCTAACCTGTGGTACTGCAAGTATTACGTTCGTGAGTGGAATGGGAAATCTCGTTCCACCACGAAGCGTGGCTTCAGGACAAAGCGTGAGGCAATGGAGTTTGAGCAGACAAACAGACTCAAGCAGGAGTCCAGCCTGTCTATGCCGTTCAAGGCATTTGTGGAAATCTACCGCAGCGACATGAGCAACCGCATACGCGAGAACACCTGGCTTACCAAGGAACACATCATCACCGAAAAGATACTTCCCTACTTCGGGGAAATGCCACTGGAAGAAATAACCACCCGTGATGTGATGAAGTGGCAGAACATCATGCTCTCGCAGCGCGGAAGCAGCGGCAAGCGCTACTCCACTACATACCTCAAGACTATCCACAACCAGCTTTCAGCTATCTTCAACCACGCTGTCCGCTTTTACGACCTCAAAAGCAATCCTGCCGCAAAGGTCGGTAATATGGGAAAGGGCAAAACTGCTGAAATGCTGTTCTGGACAAAGGAGGAATACCAGGCTTTCTCCGAGGCAATAATGGACAAGCCGCTTTCCTACTACGCCTTCGAGGTACTGTACTGGTGCGGAATAAGACTAGGTGAGCTTCTTGCTCTTACAAGGAACGACTTCGACCTTGAAAAGAAAACTCTCTCCATAACCAAATCCATGCAGCGCATCAAGCGGCGTGATGTAATCACCGACCCTAAGACTGAAAAGAGCATACGCACCATCGTAATGCCTGACTTTCTCTGTGAAGAAATGAAGGAGTTCTTCGAATCGCTGTACGGAATTACGGGCAAGGACAGGGTATTTGTCTGCACCAAATCCTATCATCACCGAGAGATGACCCGTGGCTGCAAGGCGTCAGGGGTCAAGGAAATAAGGATACACGACCTGAGACATTCCCATGTTTCACTGCTCATCAACATGGGATATTCAGCCGTTGCTATCGGCAATCGAGTAGGCCATGAGAGCGTTGACATAACATTCAGGTATGCGCACATGTTTCCTACCGAGCAGATCGACATGGCAAACAGACTTGACGCAGAAAGGGGTGACAACTGATGTCAGAGAAAAACTGTGACGGAAAGGGACGTTTCCGCAGCAGGACCATCGCGTTCAGGATGTCGCCTGAGGAGGCTGAGCAGCTCGATAAGCTCGTGAAGATTTCAGGCTACACAAAACAGGACTATCTGATAGACCGAGTTCTTCAGCGTGACATCATAGTAAGGGGCAGCCCACGCATCTACAAGGCACTGAAGGACACACTGGGCGAGGTCTTATTCCAGCTGCAGCTGCTGGATACCGTCAGTGACGACAACAGCGAGCTGCTGGAGCTTATAGCGCAGATCAATACAACTCTTCGTGGATTCGCTGCTGAGTCCTGAGCCACAAAAAATTACAGCCGACAATTATTCTGTCGGCTGTGTTTTTTACTTAAAGAAATCGCCGCAGAAAATGCGACGATTTCATGATTATTAGAATTAACCTACAAGCCACATCCAAACCACCTGCAACACTTTGCCGATAAACTTTACATCTGCCGATAAGGTCAGAAATAAGGTCAAAAACGGCTTTGAGGCCTGTGGAATGGCTCTGTAAAAGGCTTCAGAGAGACTGCGAGATTACTCCCACTCGCCAAACGAAAGACTGAACTAAACAATTTTGTTTAGACGATTTGATACGATTTGATTTAAAATGATAGGAATTATCCAAAGTCTATAAGCTATACAGACTTATGCTATCAAATTTCTATCGGGGGTTTGCTATCACAGCTCAAATGGTTTGAGTCACAATATCCCTGCTTTTATATTGTAGCACAGATTATCACAAAATGCAAGCATAATATCAACTTGTCCTGCCAATCACCGTATCTCGGAAATAACTCCCTTCTCCATCTCACAAGCAGAATCGCACAGCGCAGAAATATCCTCACTATTATGAGAAGCGATAAGAATAGTCTTGCCCTGTTCTTTCAGTTCAAGCAGATACTGCCGCATATCGGAAACACCGTCCTTGTCCAAGCCGTTCATCGGCTCGTCAAGTATCAGAAAGTCGGGGTTTTCCATTATCGCCTGTGCAAGCCCTAACCGTTGGCGCATTCCGAGGGAGTATTTTCTTACCTGTAGTTTCAGATTAGGATTTAAGCCAACTTTTTGCATTGATTCCTTTATCCTGTCGCTGTCTATGCGGCGATTAAGCCCCGCAAGCAGCTTCAGATTATGAAAGCCCGAATACGAAGAATAATTTCCATTGCCACACGCAATATCCAAAATGTAATCCGCAGGATTAGGAGATAGAAGTTCCGTTACTTTGGGACGCACTACCTCTCTGTGAAATTCATTAGATTCGTCACCCATTGCATTATCCCAAA
>JAGAKC010000061.1 GCA_017848155.1 Oscillospiraceae bacterium
ACATGACAGTTGCCCTCGCCCGTCTGGATAACGGGGATAGTGGAATTCTCCATAACAGCACGGATAAGACCGCCGCCGCCTCTGGGAATAAGAAGATCTATATACTTGTTGAGCTTCATCATCGCATTTGCAACTGTTCTGGAAGTATCCTCCACCAGCTGCACTGCATTTTCATCAAAGCCGCAATCCCTGATAGCTCCACGCATAAGCGATACCAGCGCCTTATTGGAGTTTATCGCATCACTTCCGCCACGAAGTATAACAGTATTACCTGCCTTGAAGCAAAGCGCAGCTGCGTCCACAGTAACATTGGGGCGAGATTCAAAGATTATGCCGATAACGCCCATGGGGACACGCTTCTTTACAACACGAAGTCCATTGGGCAGCTCATTACCGCCAATAACAGCTCCTACAGGATCAGGAAGCGAAATGACCTTATCAACACCGTCAGCCATTCCCTCTATCCTTGCTTCGGTAAGTGTAAGCCTGTCGATAAGTGCCTTGCTCATGCCGTTCTTTTCAGCAGCAGCTATATCAAGTGCATTAGCCTCGATAAGAGCCGCACTGTCACGACGAAGCCGCTTTGCGATCTCTGCCAGCACCATATTCTTTTCGGATACCTTTAATGCGGATATCTGCGGTTCAGCAGCCTTTGCCCTGCAACCAAGTTCTTCAATATATTCCATAGAAACACCTCATTTACTGTTTGCCTTGAAATATGTACACAGCGCTTCTCCCTCAAAAAGCTCATACAGCTTATGCGGATCTTCGCCGTTTATTATCACCGTATCTATTCCTGCTTCGGTAGCGATCTTTGCTGCTTCTATCTTGGTCAGCATACCGCCCGAGCCAAGATTACTTCCAGCTCCCTGTGCGACAGAGATGATCTCGGGAGTGATAGCATCTACCTCCCTGATGAGCTTGGATCCAGGCAGCTTGGGATCTCCGTCATAAAGACCGTCAACGTCTGTAAGCATTATCAGGAGGTCTGCTTCACACAGCGAAGCAACTATAGCAGAAAGCGTATCGTTCTCATCGAAATCAAGCTGCTTTATCGAAACTGCGTCATTTGCATTAATAATAGGTATGATACCCATCTCAAACAGCTTGTCAAATGTATTTACAACATTGAATTTTCTTTCCTTGTTGGAAATAACATCACGTGTCAGCAGCAGCTGTGCTACCTTATGATTGAATTTACCGAAATTCTCACTATAGAATGTCATCAGCTCAGACTGACCGATAGCAGCACATGCCTGCTTTGACGGCATGTCCGTAGGCTTTTTCGGAAGTCCTGCTCTTGCTGCACCGACGCCCTGCGCACCCGATGTTACAAAAACTATCTCCCGACCAGAGTTTTTAAGATCTGACATGACCTCTATAAGCTCGTAACATTTTCTGATATTAAGATGACCCGTAGAATAAGCTAAGGTGGAGCTTCCTACTTTGATCACAATTCTCTTTTTTTCAGAGAAACAAGGCAATGAAATTACCCCTTTTCATCAATTATTATATACGTCTGCTTATAAACGTACTATTTTATTATATCAAAACTCCAAAAAAAATGCAATAGGATTTGACATTTCTCACCCAAATTTTATTAGAGTGGTATTTTTCAACATGGATTATTAAAATTTTTATGCGAATTACATAAAAAAGCTATTGATTTTTGTATGTAATTATGTTATAATTATTGTACTAGGAATTATAGAAATAAATTGCAAATTATTTTTAGAACAAATCATTAAGGAGATAAAATGGATAATTTTTCTGAACAACTGGTTACACGCAATACTACAACAGCTGATATTGTAAAAAGAGTACTTGTTATGATCGCTGCCGTCCTGCTCGCATCTTTCTTTATGTGGCTTGCAATGAACGGTATGTTCTACATGGTTATGCTTGCTTTCGTTGCCTTAGGCGGTGGCATCTGGCTG
>JAGAKC010000062.1 GCA_017848155.1 Oscillospiraceae bacterium
CGGTCAGATGACCGTGCATTCAGCTTGTCGAAAAACTATGTTTTTGCCTGCGAAGCAGGCTTTTGTATTAAATTTTTCCGACGACAGGTGCGTCGGAAAAATACCCTCTATCCGCACAACTGTGCGAGTTGACGGCATCGCTGTCAACGAGTGCGGGCAGTGCGGATGTTTCGGCGAGAAAGTCCCAAAGGGACTTTTTCGACGGTCTCAATGCACGGTCAGATGACCGTGCATTGTTTTATTCATATCAGTTTTATTAAAGCTTTACAGGCTTGATATGCCATATCTCGTCGGCATATTGTGCGATGGTCCTGTCAGAGCTGAACTTGCCTGCGTTGCAGATGTTCATCCAGCACTTTCTTGCAAAGGCAAGGCTGTCCTTGTAGTCTGCGTTTGCCCTGAGCTTTGTCTGTACGTAGCTGTCAAGATCGCCCAGTACATAATAATGGTCAGGCTGATGCCAGCTTGCACCCTCCATAAGCGCAAAATACAGCTCCCTGAACACCTTGTTTCCGCCGTCGTTTACAGTGCCGTCGATAAGTGCGTCAAGCACTCTCTTTATCTTCGGGTCGCTTTCAGTTACCTTGCGGGGCTCGTACTCGGGCATGATCTTTTCAAGCTCCTCTACCCTCGCACCGAAGATGTAGTTGTTCTCCTCGCCTGCTTCCTCTACTATCTCCACGTTGGCACCGTCCATCGTGCCCAGTGTGACAGCACCATTCAGCATGAGCTTCATATTGCCTGTGCCGCTTGCTTCTGTACCTGCGGTGGATATCTGCTCGGAGATATCGCATGCAGCGACCAGCTTTTCAGCATAGGATACACGGTAGTTGCTGACAAATACCACACGGATAAGATCCTTTGTATCGGGGTCGTTGTTGACGATGTCAGCTATCTCATTTATCAGCTTGATGATGCCCTTTGCACGATAGTAGCCCGGCGCTGCCTTGGCGCCGAAAAGATATACGGTGGGAGTGAAGTCCGTGATATCGCCGTCCTTGATGCCGTAGTAGATATACAGGATGGACAGCGCATTCAGCAGCTGACGCTTGTACTCGTGCAGACGCTTGATCTGGATATCGAATATCGCATCGGGGTCGATCTTTATTCCCTCGCACTTCCCGATGTAGTCCGCAAGCTGTACCTTCTTCGCATGCTTGATGTCGATGAAACGGCGCAGCACCTTTTCATCATCTGCGTACTTTTCAAGCTCCTTCAGCTTTGAAAGATCGGTTATCCAGCCGTCGTTTCCGAGAAGCTCGGTGATGAGTGCGGAAAGCTCGCTGTTGCACAGTGCGAGCCATCTTCTCTGGGTAATACCGTTTGTCTTGTTCTGGAAACGCTCGGGGTAGAACTCGTACCACTCCTTAAGCACGGTGGTCTTTAACAGGTCGCTGTGTATCTGTGCAACACCGTTCACATAGGACGAACCGAACATTGCGATATTGGCCATGTGAACTGTGCCGCCGTTTATCAGCTTCATCACGTTCTTCTTTGCAAGGGGCACCTGCTTCTTATACATCTCGCTCTCGAACTTCTCGTTAAGCATGATGATGACAGCGTATACGTCGGGCACTACCTCCTCGACAAGACCTGCGTCCCACTTTTCAAGCGCCTCGGGCATGATGGTGTGGTTCGTGTATGCAAACACCTTC
>JAGAKC010000063.1 GCA_017848155.1 Oscillospiraceae bacterium
GCCCGCAGGCTTTCCGTCCTTGTAGTAGCTTGCGCTCACGAATGTGGAGTTATTTATGGCAAACGTGCCCTCCTCCGCACCGAACTTTATATTTATGCCCGAAAATGCGCTGTCAAGCAGCATCGCAAGCTCGTTCTTCTGCTCAAGGAACTTCATAACGTCCACCATCGGGAACTCCTGACAGGACAGAAGATTCGTTTCGCCCTTGACGTCGATGCTGTCCTTCATCATCTCGCCCGACATCTCGCACACCGCATAAAGCAGCGGCGACAGCGTCATCATGTAGCTTCCCAGTGCGCTTGCAAGGCTCTCGACGTACTCGTCCGTCATGTTAGAGAGATTCACGCCCTGAAGATGCGAGTTCACAAAGCGTGTGAAGAACTCCATCTGCTCCTGCGAAAGGTCGAACTCCATGCGGCATACACGGTTCTTCACCTCGCCGTCCGAGGTTATCAGAAGCAGCACGTACATCCGCTTTCCCGTCGGTATCACGTCCACCTTGGTTATCACCGAGAACCTCGGTATGTGGCTCGTGGAGAATGTCGCACACTTGGTTATCTCCGCAAGCGCTGTGGACGCCGTCTTTATTATCTCCTCCGCCGTCACCGCACTGCCCGACAGCTTTTCGTCAAACTGCTCCAGTGCGTCATGGCTCACAGGCTCGGGACTCATGAGATTGTCGATGTAGAAGCGGTAGCCCTTGAACGTAGGCATGCGCCCTGCGGATGTGTGCGGATGATCAAGATAACCCTCCGCCTCCAGCGCAGCCATCGTGTTTCTTATCGTCGCCGACGAAACGCTGATGTCAGCCCTTGCGGCAAGGACCTTGGAGCCGACAGGCTCTCCTGTTCTGATATACTCGTCAACGATCGCAGCGAGTATCTTCATTGCCCTTGCGTCCACGGCCCACCTACCTTTCAACGATCCCATACGCTTTTCTGTGTTAGCACTCTCTTTATCTGAGTGTTAGCACTCTTTCTCTTTGAGTGCTAAATATAATTTACCACGTTTTCTCCGAATTGTCAAGTGTTTTTTGAAAAAAACTGCACAAAATTGCAGATTTTTTTATTAACAATTCTGCGCAAGTTCACACAAACCGCATTACAATGCGGAAAAACGGTGCAAAAAAAGCTCCGCCGCATACCGCAGCGAAGCCGTAAAAAAACTATTCCGACATGTTTATCATACGTATTCCTGAGCTGCATGCCGAGCTGATAACAGCCTTCTCACGCTCGCTCGTGCTCCCGTCCTCGTAGCAGATACAGACCTGCGACAGCTCTGACAGGCGGCGGTCACACCGCTCCATACAGTCGTCGGTGAGGTGCTCCGATATATACTGCACCTCGTCTGCGGACTTCAGCAGCATGCGCAGGAAAAAGCTGTCCTCAAAGCTCCAGTGCGTGGCATATTCATACGGCGGACAGGGCAGCACTGCCGTAAGGCGCAGCTGCGGATATTCCGACCTCAGCATATTTATCCGAAATGCGCACATCATGTCCCAGCCGAGCCTTGCGCCTGTGTAAAACTGCGTTACCCCGTCCTTTATCAGCTCCCGCAGCTCTGCTATCAGCCGCCGCTCAAGCTCCATATCCGTGGTGATCTTGTATGAGCCTGCAAAAAAGCACCCTTTCATGCCGCATCCATCTCCTGTCAAGAATAAAAATCCAAGACAATTATAACCTATCAGATAATATTTGTCAACACTTATTTTGCATAAGATTATTAAATTAACTGATAATATAATGTATAATTTATTATGTAATGCAAGGAGTGATGTAAATGGCAGGTTACGACCCGACCGCTGTCGGACAGCGCATACAGAAGCAGCGCAAGGCACTGGGACTTACCCAGCAGAGCGTTTATGAAAGGCTGGACACGTCCCAGAACCACTACAGCCGCATAGAAAACGGGCACATCGGCATGTCCTTTGACCTGTTGCTCAGCCTGTGCGAGGTGCTTGACCTGTCGGCTGACTACATCCTCACGGGCAAGGCTGAAAACTCCTCCTGCCCCGATTTCGTCACAAAATTCCAGACCCTTTCCCCGAAGCAGCAGGATTTCATCATGAAGCAGATGGACGCTCTTAAGGAAATGGAGCCTGACAAATAGAATAAGCCAATAAAAGCGGCACGGGAATATCGCTTCTCCGTGCCGCTTTTTATTTATGTCTGTTGTTGTACCTGAACATTGCGTAGGCTGCGGCGATTATCACCGCATAGCCGATAAAGCTCAGCAGGTCGGGCAGCTGCCCCATGACTATGAAGCCGAGCAGCGCCGAAAAAACTATCTGCGAGTAGTCGTAGACCGACACTTCCTTTGCAGGTGCGTAGGAATACGCTGTGGTTATGCAGAACTGCGCCACCGCAGCGCTTAAGCCTGCGCCCACCAGCATCAGCAGCTGGAACCACGTCATAGGCGAATAACCGAACACCACGAACGGCAGCGCACACAGCGTTGAAAATGCCGAGAAAAAGAACACCACATAGCAGCTCTTAACGCCCTTCTGCGTGATGCGGCGGACGAATGTGTACGCAGCGCCTGCGCACATGCCGCCCGTAAAGCCTGCAAGGGATGGTATAAGCTCCGCATTCTGAAAGCTGGGCTTTATCACGAACATCGCTCCGACGAACGCTGTTATTATCACCAGCCACTGCACCCTGTCAGCCTTTTCCCTGAGAAGGAACACCGAAAATATCACCGCAAAGAACGGCGACATCTTGTTCAGAAGCGATGCGTCCGACAGCGGCAGCCTGCTGACCGCATAGAAATTGCACAGCACTCCGCAGTAGCCGAGCACCGACCGCAGCAGCAGGTCAGGCAGCGCAGCCTTTTTCGGCACCACGCTCTCCTTGTTCTTTATCATCACTGCGCCCGCAACGAAAAGCGCAAACAGGTTTCTGAAAAACGTTTTCTGCACCGTGGGCACGTTTCCCGAAAGGTTCACGAAAAGGTTCATGAACGCAAAGAACAGCGCCGAAAGCACCAGAAACAATATCGCCTTTTTAAGGCGCTTCGGGTCAGTTTTTTCCACTTTCTATGCACCCTATCTCTTTTATGTAGTACGGCAGCGCAAGCTCGAAATGAACTCCGTAGTGCCGTCTGTCGGGAGCTGCCACCGTCTGCCGCACCGCTTCATAAGTGAAGCGCACGGCTATATCCAGCGCACGGCTGTACTCCGCACCACGCATGACTGCGCCGAGGAATGCCGCAGAAAGGATATCACCCGTGCCTGCGATGACTATGTCCTCGTGGGGCATGAAGCTGCCGCAGAAGCTCTCTCCGTCAAAGCCGAGCGCACCCACCCTGTCACCGTCGCTGACGCCCGTGATGAATACATAGCCGCCGCAAAGCTCATAAAGGCTGCGCAGCATCTCCTCCACCCCGTCACGGCTGATGTCATGGGAATACTCCCGTCCGAGAAGCAGGCATGCCTCGGTCAGATTCGGCGCAAGGATGTCCGCCTTTCCGCACAGCTTCAGCATATGCTCGGGGTAGTCCGCCGAAAGTCCCGAATAGATGCGCCCGTTGTCACCCATCACAGGGTCAACGAATATCAGCGCTCCGTCTTTGCCGAAGCGGTCGATGAAGTCGGATATCAGCTCCATCTGCCGCACGCTTGCGATATAGCCCGTGTATATCGCATCAAACCCGATGCCTTCACGCATCAGCTGCTCACCGATGGGCGGCAGCTCCTCCGTAAGGTCACGGGAATAGAACGTATCAAAGCCTGTGTGATTGGACAGCAGCGCCGTCGGGATACCGCATGCCTCCACTCCTGCCGCCGAGATGACGGGCAGCGCAGAGGTCAGCGAGCACTTCCCCACACAGGAAAAATCCTGAATAGTCACTATCCTTTTCATCGGCTCAC
>JAGAKC010000064.1 GCA_017848155.1 Oscillospiraceae bacterium
ATCTTCTCCTGCCTTAGCTCATCACTCTTCTGCGCCTTGTGCTCCGCACCCATAAGATAGATAGTAATGATAACAAGCAGCAGCCACAGAAGTCCGAAAGTCCACAAAACAAGAGGAAAGATAAGCGATATATTTCCTGCGGGCGCCTTAGCTGGTACATAACCAACTATGTAAAGACCACGATGATCGGTTTCGGCGGCAAACAACACCACTTCTTTTTCTGCATTGTGCGCTGCTGAAGAAACATTTACATTCATCTGATCTCTTAGCTTCTGCACATCTTTTACAGTGTCATCTGACACAAAGAAATCAGATGTAAGAGTACTGTTTTCAGACCTTAGTATGATATTGCCGTCTACGTCTATAAGCAGACATTCACCCTGTCCGTCATAGCATATCATTTCTACTTTCTTTGCAAGGATATCTCTCTGATAAAGCTTATAAAGAACATACTTTACGTTTTTTCCGTTATATACAGGAACAGTAAAAAGCACCGTATCAGCATGTACACTTACCGCAGGCGTACCATGCAGAGAGTCAAAAAAGCCGCCGTAATCAGAAAAGCTGAGAGGAATGCCGTATGTTGCTTCTCCGTTTATGCGCACGACACCGTAGGAAACGCCTTCCGTGGCGTCAGTATGTCTGAAATCTCCCGTTTCGATATCTACATATTCAGTAGCATATTCCAGCATATCCAGCTCGTTTTTAAAGCTGTTGTCTACGATATTTGCCATCATATGGCTGTAGCCTGCCACATGACTTTCGACCTGTCCTATGGTTATCTCCTGAAGCTTTGTCCACATGACTACACACACTATACCAAGAATAGCAAAGCCTGAAAGGATAAAAACCACGGCATTAATAATTCTTTTTGTACCCGCTCTGCCGATCATACGATATTCACTCCGTCAACATACCAGTCAGACCTGTTCAACAGGCTCTCGTCACTAAGCATCTCGTTTTCGCCGCACTGCAGCGTACCTTTATTATCATATATCTCACCCGAAAAAACAGCATTTCCTGCGCTTATCGACGCTCTTGCCGCTTCCAGCATATGTATAGTCTCTATGTCTATTACAGATGAGAGCGGCACGAAATCAACGACTCCGCTGTCTATGTCAAACCAATGACGTCTTACAGAATTAGGCTGACCCTGAAGATATTCTCTGATTATCCTGTAGTACAGCGAATCCCATTTCCATATCACCGCACCAAGATATCGTTCAGACAACCCCTCTGCGACTTCATTATATCCTATCGAATATACCCCTGCTTCATCCGCCGCAGCAGCCACACGATGCTGATTCTGATGGTATGTGATAACATCAGCTCCATGCTCATCTATCAGTGTATGGACTGCGGCGATCTCACTTTCAGCGTCGTCCCATGAGCCTGTCATCACGACATATACCTCTGCATCAGGATCTGCCTTTTTAACACCGAGCGTAAATGCATTTATTCCCCTGTTTACTTCATTGTTAGACATGGCCGCAACGTAGCCGATACGTCCGCTTTTACTCTGCATTCCTGCAACTATTCCCGAAAGATAGCGAGCCTGATAGATGCGACCGAAAAAAGACGTCAGATTTTCGGCTGTATACTCCGACGAGATAGCATAAAAAGCTATATCAGGATATGAATTTACGACATCTATGACCTCCTGCGGATAGCTGTAGCTGGAAAGGATGATCATACCTACACTCTCATCAGCCAGTTCTTTTATCGCCTCTGCGCATCTGCCGCTGCCCTCTGAAACGTTTTCCTTTACTATGACCTTAGTTCCGAGCTGCTCACAGGCTGCAATAACACCGCTGTAATGCATGCCATTCCAGCCGTCATCATCAACAGAGCCTGTCATAATGAAGCCTATCTTCTGTTTACCGTCCGCTCTTATTCCGGTAAGAATAATAACTGCAATAAGCAAAACGAACACAACTACAGCTGCAACAAGAAGTATCCTTTGTCTTTTTTGGTTAGTTTTCACTTATCACTACCCCTTCCACATACCAGTCAAACTCATTCAGCATTGCATTATCCGTCATGCTCTCACCCTCATTTATCCGAAGCACTGAATCACTGTCATATATAGGTCCGTAGAAAACATCGAACATACCGCTGCGAAGTCGTTCAAACTCGCTTTCTACCTTTGCTGCTATCTCCGCATCGCATAGTGCTGACAGCGGAGCTATGTTTATCATTCCGCTTTCCGAGCCTTCCCAGTAATTATGTCCCTCAAATTTTCCCTGAAGGCACCTTAGTATCTGTGGTGTATAGAATTTCTCCCAGTCCCATACCGCCGCTGTCAGACAGCTTTCAGGAAACAATGAGCTGTTGTCAAGATTATATCCTATGCTCATTATTCCGTGACGGTCCGCAACTTCAAGCGGCTTTATCGAATCCGTATGCATCGCAAGCACATCTATATCATGCTTATCAAGCAGCCTTTCAGCCGCTTCCTCCGCACGCACATCCGAATCCCATGAATTTATCCAGCTGACATAAACTGTTGCTTCGGGGTTGACATTACGTACTCCCAGCGTAAATGCATTAAGTCCTCTGTTTACTTCTGATATCGGATATGCCGCCACATAACCTATCTCATTCGTTTCGGTCTGCATTCCTGCTACCATTCCTGTAAGATATCTCATCTGGTACATCCTGCCGAAATAAGAGCAAAGATTCTTTCCCTCGCTGACTCCTGCCGCATGGAAAAAATATATCCCGGGATAACGCTCCGCTATATCAACTATCTGCTCGCTGAATGTGGCGGAATTTGCAATGATTATCTCGCAGCCTTTGTCAACAAGCTTGTCTATCTGTGCTGCGACCGTATCAGACGATACATTTTCTATATATGTAACATACAGATTAAGCTGCTGTGCCGTGTCTTCCAGTGCCATATAATGCGACTGGCTCCAGCTCTTGTCACTCTTTGAGCCATTCAGCACGACTCCTACCTTCGTAGGCTCATTTGTGACCTCCGTATCTGTTTCGTAGACATTGATGAATAACTGTCCCGCAACTATTGCAACGACTATTATGACAAGTGTTACAAGCACTTTCTTCACGCTTATCACCATCCATAAAATAGTATTTTATTGATCTATACAAAGCTTATTATACCATTATAATTCTAAAAAAACAATACCTTTCTTATACATATGTCAGCAAATTTGAACGCACAGACTATGATAGATTTATACGATTTTGCAGAAGAATAATCCTATGATTAAAACCCTGTTCTGTGATAGAATATTTAAAAAGTACGGCAGACCCGTCATTAAGGAGGAAATATGGGAAACTACAGAAACTTTGACCTTGTGGTGTATTTTATCGCACACGGAGTTAAGAACATTGATGAAGCAAAGCTACAGGAACAGATAGATTTCTTCGGAAAGTATATGCGCCTTGACAAAGTATATATCGAGCCTTTCCGTGACGGCTGTTTTGCGAGCGAGGAGCAGCTGCGGCTTTGCAGAGATATATTCAAGCGAAACGGCATAAGAGCGCAGGGCGGCATAACCACCAGCATGCCCGACCCCAGCGGCGCTGACCCAAAACAGCGCATCTTCAACGTGCTTTGCTATAACGACGAAAAGATGATGGATACTCTGAAACAGGTCTGCGAGATGAACGCAAGGGTCTTTGACGGATTCATTATCGACGATTTCTTCTTCACAAACTGCACCTGCGACAAATGCCGTGACGGTCGTGACAGGTTCAATGCAGAGCATGGCATAACTGATGGCAGCTGGCAGGCTTACCGCTGCGATCTTATGTACAGAGCTTCACAGAAATATGTGATAGAGCCTGCGAAAGCACAAAATCCCGACTGCAAGATAACCATCAAGTATCCCAACTGGGCTGAATCTTATCAGGAAACAGGCTACGACCCTGCTTCACAGAGGAATATCTTTGACCTTATCTACACGGGCACCGAAACACGTGACCCCGTAAACACCGA
>JAGAKC010000065.1 GCA_017848155.1 Oscillospiraceae bacterium
AGAGGAGTTGTGGAAGCACGTCTGCCGCCGAATACGATAGCGGAAACGGGCACGCCCTTGGGGTTGTTGAACTCAGGGCTGATGCAGGGGCAGTTCTCAGCGGGAGCTGTGAATCTGGAGTTGGGGTGAGCGAGCTTCTGGGGCTTGCCGTCCTCAGCAATAACAGATGTGAACTCAACACCGTTTACCTTAGCACCCTTCCACTCTGTAGCGTTAACGGGAGGATTCTTGTCAAGGCCTTCCCACCAAACTGTCATATCATCATTGTTGATAGCAACGTTTGTGAAGATGGTGTTCTTCTTTGTGCACTCAAGCGCATTGAAGTTGGACTTTGCGTTTGTACCGGGAGCAACGCCGAAGAAGCCGTTCTCAGGGTTGATAGCGTAAAGTCTGCCGTCGTCGCCGGGCTTCATCCAGGCGATATCGTCGCCGACTGTATATACCTCATATCCCTGCTCCTTGTAAACAGCGGGAGGAATGAGCATTGCGAGGTTTGTCTTTCCGCAAGCGGAGGGGAAAGCAGCAGTGATGTACTTAACATCGCCGTCGGGCTTCTTAACGCCGAGGATGAGCATGTGCTCAGCCATCCAGCCTTCCTTCCAGCCCTGGTAGGAAGCGATACGCAGTGCAAAGCACTTCTTGCCCAGCAGAACGTTACCGCCGTAAGCGGAGTTGATGGACCAGATAGCGTTGTCCTCGGGGAACTGAACGATGTATCTCTTCTCGGGATCAACGTCAGCCTTGGAGTGCAGGCAGCGTACAAAGTCGTTGGATGTATCGCCCAGGTTCTCAAAAGCCTGTGTGCCCATTCTTGTCATGATGTTCATGTTAAGAACAACGTAGATGGAATCGGTGATCTCAACGCCCACCTTAGCAAGGGAGGAGCCGATAGGACCCATGGAATAAGGGATAACGTACATTGTTCTGCCCTTCATAACGCCATCGTACATGGGGGTCAGCTTAGCGTACATCTCCTTGGGATCCATCCAGTTGTTTGTGGGACCAGCGTTCTCCTTTTCTCTGGAGCAGATAAAGGTCCTGTCCTCAACACGAGCTACGTCGTTGGGGAGAGTTCTGTGATAAAGACAGCCAGGGAGCTTATCCTCATTGAGGTGGTACATAACGTCCTTGCTGTCGGTGGGAAGAGCGGTGACCTCAGCAATCAGCTCATCGAGCTGCTCCTTGGAGCCATCGATCCAGACAACGGAATCGGGCTTTGTGAGAGCGATCATCTCGTCTACCCACTTGATAACATTAGGGTTCTTGGTTAAAACACCGGGATTTCTTGCCATAGTAGTTATCTCCTTCATAGTTTTTGGATTATGAGAAGCGTTAATGTCCTGAAAGGGCGTTTACCGCTGCCTCCACGCATTAAAAACATTCTCCACAAATAACATTATACATTATATTTTGCAATAAGTCAAGAATAATTCCCGTGCAGAGCGGCAAATATTTTGTGTTTTTCACCAAAAAGAATGGCAGATGCCAAGCACCTGCCACATAATACTTTATTCTGCGTCACTTGCTGTTTCAAAGAAGAAACCGTCAGCCGCATAAGTCACTGTCTGACCATCAGGGAAAAACTCTGACGGGTCGATATTTTCAGTACCCCGCAATACCTCAAGATGGAGATGATACCCTGTAGAAAAGCCTGTAGAGCCTGTTTCTGCGATCTTCTGACCTGCCGATACCACATCTCCCTCAGATGCGTCAAGCGCTGAACAGTGCGCATACAGAGATATGTAGCCACCGTCATACTTCACGATGACGCAGTTTCCATATCCGTTGTAGTAATCGGCATACACCACCTCACCGTCAGCCATTGAGTATATCGCTGCGCCGTCAGGCGTTCTGATATCCATACCTTTGTGCCCGTAATAACCGCCCTGTCCGTATATCGTTTCGGTTATCTCATTGTATTGTGTATCAAGGCACCATGCCCTGTTTTCAGGCAGCAGGAACTCGCCTGTATATTCCGCCGCAGCCGCTTCTATTGCGGCAGTTACCGCATTGCCGCTGCTGTCGCTGAGATCATAAGGGTAATTGAACGGGTTCACCGCAACGCCATTCTCGCTCACCTCAAAGTGAAGATGATTTCCTGTAGACCAGCCTGTGGTTCCTACCGTGGCGATAGTATCGCCTCTTCCGACCTGTTCACCAACGCTCACAAACACATCTGTACAGTGGGCATAGATCGTCGCAAAGCCGTTTCCGTGATAGATCACAACATGGTTTCCAAGACCGTTGCTCCAGCTGCTGTCACTCACCGCACCGATAACGATGCCGCCCTGTGCCGCATATATATTGGCATGGCCGATATCTATATCGCTGATATCGATGCCATAGTGAGTGCCTCCCTTCCACACGTCATATCCGAAATACGACGTGATATTCTGATGCTCGCTGTCCAGCGGCCAGCGCATATCGTTGATATCATAAACTTCTGCGTCGGCATATTCTTCCTTTGCGTTAAGGATAAGCTCCTCCAGCATCTTATTCGTATAATCCACCTGCTCCTGATACTCGGACTTTGCTTCCTCCTGAACACTTGACGTATCATCGCTGTAGGTGTACGAGAATCTGACGGTGCTGTCAAGCGCTTCCGTGCCGTCAGCCGCCACATTATATACCTCTATCCTGTCGATGAGATACCCGTCCTCTTCGGTCATGATATAGTACTTCTTCATCTTATGCATGCCGTTTTCGTCATCGGCTGTTACAGAGGAGATAACATATCTCGATCCATTCCCGTTATCCTCTACCGTCATATTGTACAGCAGCGATTCACCATCAGGGAAGAACATGTTTTCCGCACTGTCCACATTACCGAGATCACCACCGACCCACATATCTCCCACAGCAGTATTCTCGCCCTCGCTGCTGATACCGATATGGTAGGATATGATACCGCCCGAAAGGATATTTTCAGGCTCGTTTGCCGCATATATCCTGTCGCAAAGTGCGTCAACGCCGTGGCTGGTCTGCGGCATCTCCACCGGGGTAAAACGTTTGCCGTTCAGAATACTTGTGGGGTGATCGGGATTTGCCGCCATCATCTCCGCAAAGCCCTCGGCATAGTACAGTGAACCGCCCTCTATCCTGTACAGCCATGTATGATCAAAGCTCTTTTCATACATTACAAGGATGTCGCCAACGATCCTGTATTCGCCGTCAGAGGCATACATCACACCATTTTCATATATATCAAAGCCGCCGTCCTCGGCAAACTGTATAGTAAATCCGTCGCCCGACACATATGCCGAGGACTCAAGCGCCGCCGTAACCGGAACGAAGTCCTCAAACGGCAATATGCCGCCATCGGTCGGCTCTGCCGTAGCAGTATCCTCTGTCATCCACATCAGCTCGACAAGCTCCATATCGTACATGGTAAGCAGATCATAATCCGCCGTGCAG
>JAGAKC010000066.1 GCA_017848155.1 Oscillospiraceae bacterium
GGAGTCGGTGGCTGTAAAGTATATTGAACGGATCCAGACGCTGATGCTCAGCCGGTCTGAACCCGCACAAGGAGGTCAAAAGAAGATGGGACTCTTTGATAAGCTGAAGGACAAGCTGGGCGGCAAGCCCAAGGTAGCTGCCGCAGCTGCCACATTAAATATCTTCATGTCGTTCCTCCGTCGTCCGCACACCGCTCCTCAGAGAGCTTTTCCTGAAAGATATTTTATATATAACATTGTACACCCCAAATGCCGTCTTGTCAATAGAAAATACTTCAAGCATACAAAACAGGGGCTTATGTATCAAAACCGTATTTGTTCACATTACCCGAAAAAAAGCGCATACGAATTGTGGATAATTGCCTTTGAAAGGAAAAATCTTTTATGATAAAATATATTATAGGATATGATGGACGTAAATGCCCCAAAAGCAATTCCGTCCCCGACAAACGGAGGTCAATATGCAGCTCGATATCGGAAAACACGTAATATACCGCTCATCTGAAATATGCAGGATAGAGGGTTTTGAGAAAAAGAGCTTTGACGGAGTAACAGAGCGTGAATACTGCATACTGGTACCCGACGGCACAGACAGGTCGAAATACTATGTGCCGATGGACTGCGCACAGGAAAAGCTGCGTCCTCTGCTCACAAAGGACGAGATATATGCACTCATAGACGGAATGAAGGACGACCAGCCTGTCCGAGAAGCAGGTGACGAGCACCGCAGAGATCGTTTTTCAGAGGTACTTGCATGCGGCGACTACCGTCTTATCATCAGCATGATGCACTCGCTGTATCTTGAAAAGCAGGAGCGTGTCGCAAAGGGCAGGAAGCTGCCTGCCGCCGAAGAAAAGGCAATGAAAGCGGCAGAAGCACTTATCTATCACGAATTCGGCTTTGTTCTCGGAATAAACGAGAACGAGGTCGAGAGCTTCATCGAAGAAAGATTAGCGTCAAAATAAAGCAAAATGCTCCTGAGCTTACAACTCAGGAGCTGTTTTTATTCTTTTGCTATCGCCAGTACTGTTTCCAGAACAAATTCAGAAAACCTCTTTCTGTCAGGACAGACCTCGCTGCGCCTATAGGTTTGCCCTGTCATCCTTTCATCATGCGGTACTATCGCTGCATCCGCAAATTCCAGCATGGGAATATCTATCTCGCTGTCGCCTGCCGCTATCACGAGATCAGCTCCAACACGCTCTGCCATGCGCTTTGCAGCGTATCCCTTGTCCGCCGCAGGAGGAAACAGGTATATCTTTTTTCCCGCACACTGTACATTCAGCTTCGTAAGTCCCTGTAATAATGCCGCAGTCGACATGGGATCAACGCCCTCGGCACAGTATACAAAAAGATACATCTCATCCACGATACGCACACGGATAAAAGTGTTCTGGTGCTCCAGCATACGGAACATCCGTTCTATCTCGTCCTTGAGCGGAGAAACGCTTTGCAGCGAGCCATACCACCACTCATCGTCCAGCTTCTCGTTACTAAGCAGCAGCGTGCCGTTTGTGACCAGTGCGTTTTCAGGTGCACCATCGCCGAAGCGTATACGTGTGTACTGCTCCACCGAGCGTGTCGTAAGCGGCACGGTCATGACGTTTTCCAGCGCTGTTACCGTCTTTAGCAGCTCAAGTGTGCGGGGAGTAGTAAATCCCTGCTCCTTCTCCTTCAATATCTCAACACAAACATCGCCCTCACGCTTGTGTTTATACGACCAGATAAGCGTATTGTCGATATCACATAAAAATAATATCTTCTTCATGTCAGTTGTCGGCGAGATTTCTGATAAGTCCGCATGCCTTGTAATTTTCAAGCGGATACTCTATCAGCTCAACCCCTTTCTCCTTTGCCAGTTGGTAGATATGTCCGAGATGCTCGTGGTCATCAAGGCTGTGCACCAGCAGCTTCCACGGCACACGGCGCAGAAGCACCCTGGTTGCCTCGCCGATACTTGGCTTGATGAGGTTGATGTCATCTATACCGAAACGCTCCGCTATTGCTCTGACCTCGTCAAGTCCTGTATGTACAGGGCGCACCTCCTCAACAGGCGGTGCAGTAAAGTCAAACTCACGCTCCACAGTATCAATAAAGGTGTATGTAAGGTCACGGTCCTTAAGGTCTCCGTAATACATCGCACCGTGAAGATCATTCTCTCCGATAATATCGGGGCGCAGAAACGTTCTGCTCATAAGTCCGGAGACCGTGGAATTAAGACAGGAGCTTGCAATCAGAAAATCGCTGTAGGTGCCGCATTTTCCCGCAAGATTCGCAGGGTCTGACAGCACCGCAAGCGACGGGTCCACATGCGTAAACTCCATCATTGCCTCGTCCAGCTGACGCTGGATAGCGCCCTTTCCCGTCCATCCGTCCACAAACTGGATATCGGAAGCCGAATGACGGTCAAGGATGTACCTCATCGCATTTTTGTCGATACCTCTTCCACGAATTATTGAAATGGTATAGTGTGCGATGTCAGTGCCGTATTTGCGGTCGATATAGTGCTTTATCAGCACGCCCACCGGAGTGCCTGCACGAGCAAGAGAAACCAGCGCTGCACTGCCGCCTTTCTCCGCATATATCTTCTCCGCCACACTGCCGACTGCCCTTGCAGTTATCGCAGCATAACGCTCCAGCGCATCATAAAACGCAGCAAGGTATTTTTCCGACGGCTCATATTCCAGCGGAAGCATCTCACAGTAATGTGTACCGTTCTGGATACGCTCCTCACGCTCCTTTGTGCCAAGCGGCGTCACAAGACCTGTTATATCTTTAAGCAGGATAGTTACATCCTCTGCCTTAAAGGAGCTGCGCATCAGCTACACCTCCCCACAAAAATGACATTCTTACAGTTGTGCGTCTTCAGTATCGCCGCAATATCACGGGCAGCGGCATTATTGCTGTCGGCTTCAAAATCAACACCGTCCGTCAGCACAAGCGCCGCATCATAATCGCCTATATTATAAATGAACGTTTCTCTGTTTTCGTCGTAAAAGCTGTGTATCCTGTGACCC